>DBAW01000256.1 GCA_002291855.1 Sphingomonas sp. UBA1000 | reverse complement strand
GGGCGGTGTAGAGAATGGCCATCGAAAATCTCCCTGATCGGGGTGGGGCGCGGGCCTGCCGCCCGCCGCTGCCTGCAAAATATATCGTGCACGATATATTTCAAGACCGGTCCCCGGATCGCGCCCGTCCTGATATCCCCCGTCCCGCCCGTGCCGCTCGCCAAGCCGGGGCGGCGGCGATAGGATAGGGCGATGGTCGATGCCGTTCCGCCCGATCCTCCCGCATCCGATGCCGATCCCGCGCGCACGGCGCTCGCGCTCGACAACCAGCTGTGCTTTGCCGTCTATTCGACCGCCCATGCGTTTAACCGGCTCTACAAGCCGCTGCTCGACCGGCTGGGGCTGACCTATCCGCAATATCTCGTGATGCTCGTGCTCTGGGCCGAGGACGATCAGACGGTGGGCGCGATCGGCGAGCGGCTGATGCTGGAGACGAGCACGCTCACCCCGCTGCTCCAGCGGATCGAGCGGGCCGGGCTGATCGTCCGCCGGCGCGGTGCCGCCGATAGCCGGCAGGTGCGGGTGGCGCTGACCGAGGCCGGGCGCGCGCTGGCCGACCGGGCCGGGCAGGTGCCGCTGCACGTCTTTGCCGCAACCGGCTGCCCGGTCGACGAGCTGCGGGCGCTGCGCACCGCGCTGGGGCAGCTGCGCGACCGGCTGGTCGCCGCCGCCGAAGCCCTGCCGGGCTGATCTTTCCGCCGGCCCCGCCCCCGGCCGCCCCCGGGCAGCCGCGGTCAATGTTCTTCGGGAAACGGGTCCATGCCGCTGGTGTCGGCGGCGGCGAAGAAATGGTTGATCAGCGCGCGCTCGTCGGCGCGGATGTGCGGGTTCCAGGTGTCGAGGATCAGCACCGCGCGCAGCTGGTCGCTGTCGTTCCACGCCTCATGCTCGATCGTGTCGTCGAACACGAACGCCTCGCCCTCCACCCATTGCCGGGTTTCGCCGCCGACGCGGAAGCCGCAGCCCTCGGGCACGATCAGCGCGAGGTGGACGATGCTGCGCGCATTGGTGACGCCGGTGTGCGGCGGGATGCGCGTGCGCGGATGGAGCAGCGAGAAGAACACTGTCGGCGCGCGCCCGGCATGGTCGGCCAGCGGCAGCCGGTCGAGCAGCGCCGCCGTCTGCGGGCAGCGGGCGCAGTGCTCATCGACCCTCTTGCCGTGCCGCCACAGGAAATAGGCGCTCCACCGCTTGGAATGGTCAAGCTCGCTCCACTTGCTCTCGGGATAGCCGGAGGGAAACTGGACATAGGGTGCAAACCCGGTGTCGCCATGCGCCAGCAGGTCCTGAAGTTCGGCGCGGACCGCCGGTGCCGCCGTTTCCAGCTCGTCCAGCCACGGAAAATGGCTGCGGTCGAAAAACTCGTCGGCGGGCAGGAACGGCACGTGCATCGCCGCACAGTCATTGGCGTAGATCTGCCGGCGGCCGAGCATCCGGTCGATCGCGGCGCGCACCCGGCGCGTCTCCGCCGGGGGGCGGTCCTGCATCGCCTCTGCCATCGCCGTGTCGATGACCGCGCCGAACGCGCTCTGGCGGGCGCTGGCAAAATCGCGGCCATGGGCGAGCAGCGCGGCAAGCTCGGCCGGCAGCTGCGTCTCGGGCGGGGCGACGGCCGCCGCCCGACCGTAGAGCGCGGCAGCGCGGCTGTCCTCGCCCCGGCGTTCGGCGAGATGGCCCTTGCGGATCAGCGCGACGAAATGGCGCGCATCGATGGCGAGCACCCGGTCGAGCGCCTCCTGCTCGCCGCCATGGTCGCCCATGTCGCGGCAGGCGCGGGCGACGTTCAGCCACAGGATCGGTTCGCCCGGATCGGCCGCCGCCGCGCGGGTGAACAGGCCATGCGCTGCCTGCGGTTGGCCCAGCCCCAGCCGGATCGTGCCCAGCGCATTGAGAATGCGGGGATCGTCCGGCGCCAGCGCCAGCGCCTGTTCCATCAGCTGCGCCGCCTCGTCCAGCCGCCCCGCCTGTTGCGCCTGCCGCGCCGCGTTCACCAGCTGGGCGACGCGGCCGTCCATCGTCATGCTTGCCATGCCGTCACCATAATCGGGGGGACGCGCCCGGCAATCATTCTTCTGCGATTGTCCCCGGACGCAATCCTGCTTGTTCGCCGGGCCGGGGCGCGGCTATGGCCCGGCCAGCCCAGCAGCAGGATGCACCCCATGAAATTCTTCGTCGACACCGCCGATACCGCCGACATCCGCGAACTGGCCGAAACCGGCCTGCTCGACGGCGTGACCACCAACCCGTCGCTGATCCACAAGGCAGGGCGCGATTTCCTCGACGTGGTGCGCGAAATCTGCGCGATCGTCCCCGGCCCGGTGTCGGCCGAAGTGGTCGCGCTCGACCATGACGGCATGATGCGCGAGGCCGATATCCTGCGCCGTATCGCCGACAATGTGACGGTGAAGGTGCCGCTGACGCTCGACGGGCTCAAGACGTGCCGCCGCCTGACCGAGGAGGGCACGATGGTGAACGTCACCCTGTGCTTTTCCGCCAATCAGGCGCTGCTCGCCGCCAAGGCGGGCGCGACCTTCATCTCGCCGTTCGTCGGCCGGCATGACGATAACGGCTTTGACGGGATGCAGCTGATTTCCGACATCCGGCTGATCTACGACAATTACGGTTTCGACACCGAGATCCTGGTCGCGAGCGTCCGCCACCCGGTGCATGTGCTCGAATCGGCGCGCATCGGTGCCGATGTGGCGACGATGCCGCCCTCGGTGATCCGCCAGCTCGTCCGCCATCCGCTGACCGACAAGGGCATTGAAGGCTTTCTGGCCGACTGGGCCAAGTCGGGCCAGAGCATCGGCTGAGGTGCTTTGGACATTCGCGTAAGCGCGAATGTCCGGGCGGTTCTTTGTGGTGCGGCTTGCGCCGCACAGGCGGCCCCGGCCCGCTCCCCCACCCGGCCTCCCATAGGATGATGCCGCTGGCAGGCCGGGTGGGGGAGCGGGCCGGGGCCGCGGCATCAGCGCCCGGGGCTTGCGCGGCTTGGCCCGCACCCCCAGGCTGTGCGGGATGACCGACGCGCACCCCCTTGCCTCTGCCTTCGCCGCGCATCTGCGGCGCGACCGTCGCCGGTCGGTGCATACGGTGCGCGCCTATCTGGCGACGGCCGAGCGGCTGCTCGATTTTCTTGCCCGGCATCTGGGCGGCCCGGTCGGCCGCGCCGAACTGGCGGCGCTGACGCCTGCTGATCTGCGCGCCTTTCTGGCGCTGCGGCGCGGCGACGGGATCGGCAATGCCTCGGCGGCGCGCGAATTGTCGGCGGTGCGCGGCTTTCTTGTGCATCTCGGGATCGATCCGCCCCGGCTGCGCGGCCCGCGCGTGCGCCCCGGCGTCCCCCGGCCGGTGTCGCCCGACGAGGCGGTGGCGCTGGCCGGCGACGTGGCCGAGGCGCGCGGGGGCTGGACCGGCGCGCGCGATCTGGCCTTGCTGCTGCTGCTCTACGGGGCCGGGCTGCGGATCGGCGAGGCGCTGGGGCTGACCGGGGCGGTGCTGCCGCTGGGCGCGACCATCGCCGTCACCGGCAAGCGCGGCAAGACGCGGATCGTGCCGCTGATCGCGCCGGTGCGCGCGGCGGTCGACGCCTATCTGGCCGTCTGTCCCCATCCGCCGGGGCGTGATCTGCCGCTGTTCCGGGGCGCGCGCGGCGGCCCGCTTGAGCCGTCACAGCTCAGGCGCGCGGTGCGCGCGGCGCGGGCGCGGCTGGGGCTGGGCGAGCGCACGACGCCGCATGCGCTCAGGCACAGCTTTGCCACCCATCTGCTCGGGCGCGGCGTCGATCTGCGCGCGCTTCAGGAGCTGCTCGGCCATCAGAGCCTCAGTTCGACGCAGATCTATACCGCCGTCGATGCGGCGCACCTTATGGACGTGTATCGGAACGCGCATCCGCGGGCGTGACGGGGGGCGGCGCGGCCGGGTGCCGCCGCCGCCATGTCGCCTGCCGCCAGACATAGGTGAGCACGACCAGCGCGATCACCGCGGTCGACAGCGGGCCGATCACCTGTTCGATCTGGCCGAAACGGCGGCCGAGCAGATAGCCGGCGATTGCCAGCCCCGCGCTCCACGCGGCCGTGCCGATGGTCGACCAGATCAGGAAGCTGCGCAGCCGCATGTTGAGCAGCCCGGCGGGCACCGACACGATCGACCGGATCGTCGGCATCATCCGCCCGACCCCGACCAGCCAGCCGCCGAACCGCCCGAACAGCGCCTCGGCCCGTTCGACATCGCCCCAGTCCATCGTCAGCCAGCGGCCATGCCGCTCGATCAGCGGGCGGAACCGCGCCAGACCGATCACGCGCGCGGCCGCATACCAGAAGAAATTGCCCAGCATCGCTCCGGCCGTGCCCGCCGCGATCACGCCCGGCAGGTTCATCGGCCCCTGCGCCGCGCGCAGCCCGGCGATCGGCATGATCACTTCCGACGGGATCGGCGGGAACACGGTTTCAAGGAACATCAGCAGCGCGACGCCCAGATAGCCGCCCCGGTCGATCAGTTCGAACACCCAGTCGCTCATTTGAGCTTGCCTTCGATCGCATCCCAGATGCGCGCGGCGGTGTCGGTGCCGTTGAACCGGTCGATGGCGACGATGCCGGTGGGCGAGGTGACGTTGATCTCGGTCAGCCACTCGCCGCCGATCACGTCGATGCCGACGAACAGCAGCCCGCGCCGCTTGAGTTCGGGGCCGAGCGCGGCGCAGATTTCGCGTTCGCGCGGCGTCAGCTCGGTCTTGGCCGCCTTGCCGCCCACGGCCAGGTTCGACCGGATCTCGCCTTCGCCCGGCAGGCGGTTGACCGCGCCCGCCACCTCGCCATCGACGAGCACGATGCGCTTGTCGCCTTGCGCCACGCCGGGCAGGAACGCCTGCACGACATGCGGCTCGCGCCAGGCGGCGTTGAACACCTCGATCAGCGACGACAGGTTCGCGCCATCGGCACCGATGCGGAAGATCGCCTTGCCGCCATTGCCGTGCAGCGGCTTCACCACCACCTCGCCGTGGCGGGCGAGAAACGCCTTGGCCTCGGCAACGCTGCGCGTGACCAGCGTGGGCGGCATGAACTGCGCATAATCGAGCACCCAGACTTTTTCGGGCGCGTTGCGCACCTGCACCGGGTCGTTCACCACCAGCGTCCGGTCGGCGATGCGTTCGAGCAGATGGGTGGCGGTGATATAGCCAAGGTCGAACGGCGGATCCTGCCGCATCAGCACGACATCGGCCTCGGCCCCCAGATCGAGCCGCACCGGATCGCCAAAGCTGAAATGATTGCCGGCGACGCGCTGCACGGTCACCGGATGCGCGCTGGCCCAGACGCGCCCGGCCTCATAGCTCAGATCCTCGGGCGCGTAATGGAACAGCCGGTGCCCGCGCGCCTGCGCCGACAGCATCAGGGCGAAGGTCGAATCGCCTGCAATGTTGATCGAATCGAGCGGGTCCATCTGGACGGCGACCGCAAGCGACATGTCGGCAAACTCCGTTGACTGGCGCGCGCTGTAGGGCGGCGCGGGGAGCCTGTCACGTCAGCGGGTGTTGTTTGTCGGGGAGAATGGTGCCGGGAATTTTTGATTGGGAAGAACGGCACCGGGTGTTTTTGTTCGGGAAGACCGGCACCGGCCCGC
>DBAW01000119.1 GCA_002291855.1 Sphingomonas sp. UBA1000 | reverse complement strand
TGGCGATGTTGACGCCCCAGCCGCCGGCGATGCGCGCGATCCGCGCCGCCGCCCCGCCCGGTGCCGGCGCGCTGCCGATGATCATCGCCTCTGCCGGTGCCGCAGCCGTCATTGCCCCGCCATCCTTCATGCTGGCCCCATCCATCCCGGCCCGGCTCATCCCGCCCGCCGCCGGTCGGCGACCGGCCGGTCCTCGATCACCTGCCCGTCGCGGAACACCAGCCGGCGCGCGGCATAGGCGGCGATATCGGGTTCATGGGTGACGAGGATCACCGTCTTGCCGGCATCGTTCAGCCGCTGGAAAATCCCCATAATGTCCTCGGAGGTCGCGCTGTCGAGCGCGCCGGTCGGCTCGTCGGCAAGGATCATCAGCGGATCGGTGACGAGTGCGCGGGCGATGGCCACGCGCTGCTGCTGCCCGCCCGACAGCTTGGCGGGCGTGTGCAGCAGCCGTTCGCCCAGCCCCATCGCCTCCAGCGCGACGCGCGCCCGCGCCCGGCGTTCGGCCTGGCCCAGCCCGGCATAGATCAGCGGCGTGCCGACATTGTCGAGCGCGGTGGTGCGCGCCAGCAGGTTGAACTGCTGGAACACGAAACCGATCTTGCGGTTGCGCAGCGCCGCCAGCGCATCATTGTCGAGCTGGCCCAGATCGACGCCGTCGATCAGCATCTGGCCCGATGTCGGCACGTCGAGCGCGCCGACCATGTTCATGAAGGTCGATTTGCCCGATCCGCTCGCCCCCATGATGGCGACGAACTCGCCGCGCGCGATGCTGACCGACACGCCGGCGACCGCACGCAGCGTCTCGCCGCCCAGCCGATATTCCTTGACCAGCGCCCGCGCCTCGACGAGCGGCGGCGCGCCCGGATCAGCCGTCATCGCCCGGCTCGCCGCTGTCGTCGTCGCCCGCCTCTGCATCCTTGCGCGGACGCGCGGTCGTGCGGCTGCGGACGAGCACGCGCTCGCCGGCGCGCAGCCCGGTGCGGATCTCGACATGATCCTCGCCCTGCAGGCCCAGCGTCACCCGGCGCGGCGACGGGCGATAGGGATCGGTGCCCGCCACCCAGACGATGGTGCCCCTGGGCGGCTGCGCCGTGCCCCGGTCCTCGGCGCGCGGGCGGAACCTGAGCGCCGCGGCCGGCGCGCGCAGCACCTGCTGCCGCAGCCCGGTGACGATCTCGACATTGGCGGTCATCCCCGGCAGCAGCTTGCCGGCGCGGTTGTCGACATCGATCACCACGGCATAGCTGATGACGTTCTGCGCCTCGCTCGGCGCCTTGCGGATCTGCCGGACCGTCGCGGCAAAGCGTTCGCCCGGATAACTGTCGACGGTGAAGGTGACGCTCTGCCCCTCGCGCACCTGGCCGATATCGGCCTCGTCGACCGCGGCCTCGACCTGCATCCGGTTGGTGTCGGCGGCGATTTCGAACAGATTGGGGGTCTGGAAGCTGGCGGCGACGGTCGCGCCCGGATCGACCAGCCGGTTGATGACGACGCCCGCCGCCGGGGCGACGATGCGCGTGCGCGCCAGATCGAGCCGCGCGGCGCTCAGTTCGGCACGCGCCTGCGCGATCTGCGCCTGCGCGCTGGCAATCTGGGCGCGGCCGGTCTGCAAGCCGGCGCGGGCGGCGGCGCGGGCATTTTCCGCCCCGTCCAGATCGGTGCGGGACAGGAAGCCGCGCCCGGCCAGCGCCTCCCGCCGCGCGAAATCCCGGTCCTGCACGGCGATATCGGTCTGGGCGCGGACAAAACCCGCCCGCGCCTGGGCGAGCGCGGCCTCGGCCGAGGCGACGGCGGCTTCGGCCTGGGCGACGCGGGCGCGCGGGCGCGTCGGGTCGATCTCGGCGAGCAGCTGGCCGGCGGCGACCGGCGTGTTGAAATCGACATGGACGGCGAGGATCTGGCCGGAAATCTCTGCCCCGACCTTGAAGGTGTTGAGCGCGCGGATGCGGCCGCTGGCCGTCACGCGGCGGACGACCTCGCCGCGCACCACCGGTTCGGCGACATAGGCATAGGCCCGGCTGCGCGGCCGCAGCACCGTCCAGCCGATCAGGACGATCCCGATCAGCACCAGCGCGCTTATGACCGGATGCGCCCGGACCCAGCCGCGCAAACGTGACAGCATCGACATCCCCCCTTTGCTTGCCCCTTGCTAGCCGGTCGCTGCCGCCCGCGCCAGCCATGCCCCGGCCGCCCTGCCCGCCCCGAATGGCGCAAAAACATCCGGAACGGCAGCGAGACAAAAAAAGGCGGCACCGGATCGCTCCGGTGCCGCCGCTGTTTCATCTGGTCGGTCTGGCTGGACGGTCGCGTCAGGCCTTGACGTCCGCCTTGGCCTGACCGCCCTTCTTTTTCGGCCGCTTGGGCGCGGCGGGGGTGATCTGGAAGGCGAGCGCATCGTCCTTCAGATGCACCTTCACCTCGCCGCCATGGACGAGCTTGCCGAACAGCAGCTCCTCGGCCAGCGGCTGCTTGACCTTTTCCTGGATCAGCCGGCCCATCGGCCGCGCGCCATAAAGCTTGTCATAGCCCCGCGCGGTCAGCCACGCCTTGGCCTCGGCGTCGAGGTCGATATGCACTTCGCGGTCGGCCAGTTGCAGTTCGAGCTGCAAGATGAACTTGTCGACGACGCGCGCGACCACTTCGGGCGGCAGATAGCCGAACGGCACGATCGCATCGAGCCGGTTGCGGAACTCTGGCGTGAACATCCGCTTGACCGCTTCCTCATCCTCGCCCTCGCGCGTGACCGCGCCGAAGCCGACCGCCTCGCGCGCCATGTCGGCGGCGCCCGCATTGGTCGTCATGATCAGGATGACGTTGCGGAAATCGACGGTCTTGCCGTGGTGATCGGTCAGCTTGCCATTGTCCATGACCTGCAACAGGATGTTGTAGAGGTCCGGATGCGCCTTCTCGATCTCGTCGAGCAGCAGCACGCAGTGCGGCTGCTGGTCGACCGCGTCGGTGAGCAGCCCGCCCTGATCATAGCCGACATAGCCCGGCGGCGCGCCGATCAGCCGGCTGACCGAATGGCGCTCCATATATTCGGACATGTCGAACCGCTGCAGCGGGATGCCGAGGATCGTCGCCAGCTGGCGCGCGACCTCGGTCTTGCCGACGCCGGTCGGGCCGGTGAACAGATAATTGCCGATGGGCTTGTCGGGATCGCGCAGCCCCGCCCGGCTGAGCTTGATCGCCGAGGCAAGCTTCTCGATCGCCAGATCCTGGCCGAACACCACCCGCTTGAGATCGGTTTCGAGGCTTTCGAGCGTCTTCTTGTCGTCCGACGACACCGATTTCGGCGGGATGCGCGCCATCGTCGCGATCACCGCCTCGATCTCGCGCGGGGTAATCACCTTCTTGCGCTTGCCGGGCGCGACCAGCATCTGCATCGCGCCCACTTCGTCGATCACGTCGATTGCCTTGTCGGGCAGCTTGCGGTCGTTGATGTAGCGCGCCGACAGCTCGACCGCCGACTTGATCGCATCGGGCGTGTATTTGACCGAATGATGCGTCTCGAACGCGGTCCGCAGCCCGGACAGGATCTTGATCGTGTCCTCGATCGTCGGCTCGTTGACGTCGATCTTCTGGAACCGGCGCAGCAGCGCGCGGTCCTTTTCGAAATGGTTGCGGAACTCCTTGTAGGTGGTCGAGCCGATGCAGCGGATCTGCCCGCCCGACAGCGCCGGCTTGAGCAGGTTGGACGCATCCATCGCCCCGCCCGAGGTCGCGCCCGCGCCGATCACCGTATGGATCTCGTCGATGAACAGGATCGCGTGCGGCATTTTTTCCAATTCCGAGACGACGGCCTTCAGCCGCTCCTCGAAATCGCCGCGATAGCGGGTGCCGGCGAGCAGCGCCCCCATGTCGAGCGCATAGATGACCGCATTGGCGAGCACATCGGGCACATCGCCCTCGATGATCTTGCGCGCCAGCCCTTCGGCGATCGCCGTCTTGCCGACGCCGGGATCGCCGACATAGAGCGGGTTGTTCTTCGACCGGCGGCACAGGATCTGGATCGTGCGGTCGACCTCCGGCCCGCGGCCGATCAGCGGATCAACCTTGCCGTCGCGCGCCTTTTCATTGAGGTTGACGCAGAACTGCTTGAGCGCGCTCTCGTTCTTCTGCTTGCCTTCGGTCTTGGCGGGCTTTTCCTCTTCCGCGCCCTTGACCTCGCGCGGCTCGGACGGCTGGCCGCCCTTGCCGACGCCGTGGCTGATGAAGCTGACCGCATCCAGCCGGCTCATGTCCTGCTGCTGGAGGAAATAGACGGCATAGGATTCGCGTTCGGAAAACAGCGCGACGAGCACATTCGCGCCGGTCACTTCCTCGCGGCCCGACGACTGGACATGCAGGATCGCGCGCTGGACGACGCGCTGGAAGCCGCTGGTCGGCGACGGATCGGTCTCGCCCTCGACGCGCAGCGCCTCAAGCTCGGTGTCGAGATAGCGGGTGACCGCGTCTTTCAGCTCGCCCAGATCGACGCCGCAGGCGACCATGACTTTCGAGGCATCGACATCGTCGGTGAGCGCGAGCAGCAGATGCTCAAGCGTCGCATATTCGTGCCGGCGTCCCGATGCATGGGTCAGCGCCTTGTGGAGGGTAGTTTCGAGCGCGGGTGCAAAAGACGGCATTCAACTCACTCCTGCGGCGGGCGGAAGCCCGTTGCCGCTCTGTCGACGATGTTGGCGCTCGGGAGGCGCGGTGCAAGTCCGTAAAAGGCCCGACAGGCGAATGCGCGGCGCGATCCGCCCTTATTCCCTAAATAGCGCATCGGCGCTTGCACGGTGATTAATCCGGCCGGTTATTTGTGCGCGGACACGGGCGATCTCGCCCTCGAGCGCGGCGATGCGCGCCTGAAGCTCGTCGACGGACAGCGGCCCCAGATCTTCGGCCAGGACCGCCGCCAGCGGCCCGCCGCGCGGCAGGGGGGAGGCGGGTTCGTCATCCATGGCGCAAGCGTCGCGCGCGGCGGGGCCGGAGTCAACATGGCCGGGCCGCATCCGTCCCGCTGCGGGAGCAACGGGTTGCACGCAAGCGGCTGACTTGTCCTCCTGTCCCCGCTAGGGAGGGCGCGATGACTGTTCCCAATATCATGACCCAGGCCCTGCCGACGACCATGCTCGCCATCGATCCCGCCACCCCCGGCGGGCCGGAGGTGCTGACCCCCGTGGAGCGGCCGGTGCCGGTGCCCGGCCCCGGCGAGGTGCTGATCCGGGTGGCGGCGGCCGGGGTGAACCGGCCCGACATCGTCCAGCGGCTGGGGGCCTATCCGCCGCCGCCGGGTGCGCCGACCATCCTTGGCCTCGAGGTCGCGGGCGAAGTCGTCGCCGCGCATGGGCTGGCCGAGGAATCGCTGATCGGCCAGCCGGTCTGCGCGCTGATCGCGGGCGGCGGCTATGCCCAATATGCGGTCGCGCCGGCCGGCCAGTGCCTGATCGTGCCCGAGGGGCTGTCGATGGCCGAGGCCGCGGCGATCCCCGAGACGCTGTTCACTGTCTGGGTCAATCTGTTCGAGCGCGCTTATGCCCGCGACGGCGACACCGTGCTCGTCCATGGCGGCACCAGCGGCATTGGCACGATGGCGATCGCGCTTGCCGGGCTGTTCGGGCTGAAGATCATCGTCACCTGCGGGTCGGACGAGAAATGCGCCCGCGCCCGCGCGCTCGGCGCCGATGTCGCGATCAACTATCGCACCACCGATTTCGTGGCGGCGGTGCACGAAGCGACCGGCGGCCAGGGCGTGCAGGCGGTGATCGACATGGTCGGCGGCGATTATCTGCCGCGCAACCTCAAATGCCTGGCCGAAGAGGGCCGGCACGTGTCGATCGCCATCCAGCGCGGCGCGACCGCCGAAATCCCGATTTTCGACGTGATGCGCCGCCGGCTGACGATCACCGGTTCGACGCTGCGCGCGCGCAGCACCGAGTTCAAGGCGCTGGTCGCCGACGAGCTGGACCGGATGGTGTGGCCGCATGTCCGCGACGGGCGGCTGCGCCCGGTGATCGATGCGACCTTCCCGCTCGCCGCCGCCGCCGATGCGCACCGGCGGATGGAATCGGGCGACCATGTCGGCAAGATCGTGCTGACGCTCGACTGACCGGGCGGCGGGGGGCCGGCCATGTCCCCCCCTGTCATTCCCCTGTCACCGCTTGATCGGCGGAATGTCATATTGATCGGCCATAGGCGCCCTGCCGATGCGGGGGTCGCCGATGATGAACGCCGTGATGCGCGTGCCGCTGGACAGTGCCGGGACGGCTGATTTCGATCTGGCCGGCGCGGATCTGGCCGATTTCCATCTCGCCCCGCCCGCCCATCCCGAACCGGAAGGCCATGAGCGGCGGCGGTTCCGCACGATCTGGATTTCCGACATCCATCTGGGCACGCGCGGCTGCAATGCGCGGCTGCTGATCGATTTCCTCGACCATGTCGATTCGGACATGCTCTATCTGGTCGGCGACATCATCGATGGCTGGCGGATGAAAAAGCGGTTCTACTGGCCGGCCAGCCACAATGACGTGGTGTGGCGGATCCTGAAGCGCGCCAAGCGCGGCACGCGCATCACCTATATCCCCGGCAATCATGACGAGATGTTCCGCCAGTTCACCGGGCTGAGCTTTGGCGGCGTCGCGATCCGGCGCAAGGCGATCCACGAGACCGCCGACGGGCGCAAGCTGCTGGTGCTGCACGGCGACGAGTTCGACGCAGTGATGCTCGCCCATCGCTGGCTCGCCTATGTCGGCGACGCCGCCTATGTGACGCTGATGCGGGTCAACGTGATCGTGAACGCCATCCGCAGCCGGCTGGGCCTGCCTTACTGGTCGCTGTCCAAGGTCGCCAAGCACAAGGTCAAGAACGCGGTCGAGTTCATCGGCCGGTTCGAGGAAGTGGTGGCGCACGAGGCCGAGGCGCGCGGCGTCGACGGGGTGGTGTGCGGCCATATCCACACCGCCGAAATCCGCCGCATCGGCGGCGTCGATTATTACAATGACGGCGACTGGGTGGAGGGCTGCACCGCGCTCGTCGAGCATTTCGACGGGCGGATGGAGGTGCTGCACTGGGCCGACGAGGTCGAGAAGCGCAAGGCCGCCGACGCGCAGCGGGCGGTGCCGGCGGCAGCGCTGGTCGCGGCCTGAGGCGCGCCGGGATGCGCATCGCCCTCGTCACCGACGCCTGGGCACCGCAGGTCAATGGCGTGGTGCGCACGCTGGAAGCGGTGCGCGCGACGCTGGAGCGCCAGGGCCATGCGGTCGCGGTGATCTCGCCCGATCTTTATGCGTCGCTGCCCTGCCCGACCTATCCCGAAATCCGGCTGGCCATGGCGACATCGCGCTCGGTCGGCCAGCGCATCGCCGCATTTGGCGCGGATGCCGTGCATCTGGCGACCGAGGGACCGCTCTGCCTTGCCGCGCGGCGCTGGTGCCTCAGGCACGGCCTGCCTTTCACCACCGCCTATCACACCCAGTTTCCCGATTATGTCGAAAAGCGCACCGGCATGCCCGCCGCCTGGATCTGGCATTATATCCGCTGGTTCCACGCCCCGGCGCGCGCGGTGCTGGTGTCGACGCCGTCCATTCGCCACACGCTGACCGCGCATGGCGTCGCCCATCTGCGCCATTGGGGCCGAGGCGTTGATCTGGCCCAGTTCACGCCCGATGCGCCGCCGCCCGCCGCCTTTGCCGGGCTGGCGCGGCCGATCCAGCTTTATGTCGGCCGGGTGGCGGTCGAAAAGAACATCGCGGCGTTTCTGGCCACGCGCCAGCCCGGCACCCGCGTCGTGGTCGGCGACGGCCCGGCGCGCGCGGAGCTGGAGCGGCTTTATCCCGATGCGCTGTTTCTGGGGGCGCTTGGCGGCCGCGCGCTCGCCGGGGCCTATGCCGGGGCCGATGTGATGGTGTTTCCCAGCCGCACCGACACGTTCGGGCTGGTGATGATCGAGGCGCTGGCGTGCGGCACGCCGGTCGCCGCCTATCCGGTGAGCGGCCCGGTCGATGTGCTGACCCCCGCCACGGGTGCGATGCGCGAGGATCTGGGCGCGGCGATTGCCGAGGCGCTGACCCGCGACCGCGCGGCCTGTGCCGCCTATGGCCGCAGCTTTTCGTGGGAGGCGAGCGCGGCGCAGTTCCTGTCGGCGCTCGCGCCCATTGCCGCCACCGAAGCGGCCTGACCCCGCTCAGGCGGCGGGCATGGCCGCCAGAATCGCCCGCGCCGCCGCACAGTCGCGGTCCATCTGGGCGACAAGCGCGTCGAGCGTGTCGAACCGCGCCTCGGGCCGCAGATAGGCGATCAGCTCGACCTCGATCGTCTGGCCGTAAAGATCGCCGGAAAAATCGAAGAAATAAGGCTCGAGCAGTTCGACCGGCGGATCGAAGCTCGGCCGGATGCCGAGATTGGCGGCCCCGCCCACAATCCGCCCTCCCGGCAGCCGGCCGCGCACTGCATAAATGCCATAGGCCGGCCGCAAATAGCTGCCGAGATCGAGATTGGCGGTCGGATAGCCGATGGTGCGGCCAAGCTTGGCCCCGTGGCGGACCTCGCCGGCAATCGCGAACGGGCGGGTCAGCAATCGCGCCGCCGCCGCACAGTCGCCGGCCTGGAGCGCGGCGCGGATGCGGCTGGACGACACCGGCTCGTCGCCCAGCATCACCGGGGCGACCGCTTCGGCGGCGATGCCATGCGCCGGGCCGAGCGTGCGCAGCAGATCGACATTGCCGCCGCGCCCGCGCCCGAAAGTGAAATCCTCCCCGGTCACGACCCCGGCGGCGCCGAGCAGCCCGGCCAGCCGCTCGGCGATGAACGCTTCGGCCGACAGAGCGGCGAGCGCGGCGTCGAACCGGAACACGACCATCGCATCCGCGCCGGCAGCGGCGAACAGCCGCGCGCGCTGGTCAAGCGTCGTCAGGCGGAAGGGCGGGGCATCGGGGCTGAAAAACCGCACCGGATGCGGATCGAAGGTCGCGACCAGTGCCGGCCGCCCCTCGGCGCGCGCGCGGGCGACCGCCCGGCCCACCACTGCCTGGTGCCCGAGGTGAAACCCGTCAAAATTGCCGAGCGCGACAATCCCGCCGCGCAGCTGCGCCGGAACCGCCGAGCCGCCGTCCAGCCGCTCCATGGCCGGGGGCTATAGTCCGATGCGTGCCGGCTTCCAAGCATCCGGTCGCGCGCCCGGCTGCGACGAACTGCACGCCCCGTGCGGCGAGTGGGGCGGCCGTCCCGGCTCGTCCCGCCGCTGCCGCATTTCGTCGCTGGGCTAAAGATTTGGGTAATCTTTGCCCCTAGCCAGATGCTCGTGACGCAGACGAATCCCCTCGCCCGCCGCCTTGTCGCCGCCCTGATCGCGCTGTTTGCAGCGATGGCTGCCGCAGCGCCCGCCCAGGCCCAGTTCTGGCAGTGCGCGCCCTTTGCGCGGATGGCGTCGGGGATCGATCTTTACGGCAATGCCGGCAGCTGGTGGGCGCAGGCCGAAGGCCGGTTCGCGCGCGGCAGCCGTCCCGAGGCAGGCAGCGTGCTGGTGATGAAGCCGCATGGCCGGATGCGCGTCGGCCATGTCGCCGTCGTCAGCCGCATCGTCTCGGCGCGCGAAATCACCGTCACCCACGCCAATTGGTCACGCCCCGGCCAGGTCGAACAGGATGTGCGCGTGATCGACGTGTCGCCCGCCGGCGACTGGAGCCAGGTCAAGGTCTGGTATGCGTCGATCGGCGATGTCGGGTCGACCGTCTATCCGGCGCACGGCTTTGTCCACGCCCCGCGCACTGCCGGAGCGGTGCAGGTGGCACAGGCCGACACCGGCGGTGCCGGCCTGCGCGCCGCGCTGCGCTGATCGCGCGCCCGCAGCCGGTTTCAGCCGCAGACCCGCACCCGCCGCCAGCGGCCGCGCCAATCATCCCATACGCGTTCGCGCCAGCAGCGCACGCCCGGTCCCCAGCGGCCGCCATCGCGCCAGCCGCCGTGCCAGCTACCGCCACCCCAGCCCGGCCCGTCGAAGCGCGGATCCCAGCGCCCGCGCCAGCCCGGACCCCAGCCCCAGCCCCAGCGGTCACGCCGGTCCCATCGGTCGCGCCGATCCCAACGATCCCAACGGTCCCAACGGTCGCCGCGCGACGAGGCCAATGCCGCCCCCGCCGCCAGCCCGACAATGCCCGCTCCGATCGCCAGCGCCGCGCGGTCATCCCCGCGGTCGCGCCGCCAGCGGTCGCGCCACTGCGCCTCGGCCGGCGCCGCGGCCCCGATCAGGGCCGCTGGCAGCAGCAACCCGGCAATCCAGCGATGTCTGAACTGTGTCACCCTTAGCCTCCAGCTTGCGTTGATGGCGGCGATGCTGCCGGGTGCTCGCTGAACCGCAGCGGAACGCCGCGTTCAGCTTCGCGGCCGCACCGCTCCCGCAATGCCCGGAGCGCGGCGTTAGCCTTGTTTTAGCCTTGCCCCGCCTAGAGCGGCGGCATGGCAAGCCTTGATCCCGAAGCCACGCTTGAACGGCTGATCGCGACCCGCCAGCAGGTCGCCCAGATGTGCGGCGACCCCGCGCCGCAGCCGGTCCCCGGCCAGATCGGCGAACGCTATCAGCGCGCGCCCAGCCTGGCGCAGCGGCGGTTCGACCGGCTGGCCGGCGAAACCACGCGGATCGCCGCCGCCGGCCTGTCGGCGCTGATGACCCGCGACCAGACGGCGCGGCCGCCGGCGGCCAGGCTGCTCGCCCAGACGCTCGACCGCGAAATCGGCCAGTTGTTACGACTGGTGCGCTGACCGGTCGCGCAGCGCGCGGAACCGCGCCAGCCCGGCGGCAAGATCGGCGATCAGATCGTCCGGATCCTCCAGCCCGACATGCAGGCGGACCAGCGGCCCGGCGGCGGCAAAGCGCGTCGCCGTGCGCAGGCTTTGCGGATCGGCGGGAATGGCCAGGCTTTCAAACCCGCCCCAGCTATAGCCGATGCCGAACAGCTTCAGCCCGTCGATCAGCGCGACGCGCGCGGCATCGTCGCCGCCCGCCAGCACGAACGAGAACAGGCCGCTCGCCCCCCGGAAATCGCGCATGAACAGCTCATGCCCTGGACAGCCGGGCAAAGCCGGGTGGAGCACGGCGGCAACCTCGGGCTGATCGGCGAGCCAGCGGGCGATGCGCAGGCCATTGTCGCGGTGCGCCGCCAGCCGCACGCCCAGCGTGCGCAGCCCCCGCAGCCCCAGCCAGGCATCGTCCGGCCCGACATGCTGGCCCAGCTGATAGCTGGCCTGGCGCAGCGCCTGCCAGCGCCCGGGCACGGCCGTCACCGAGCCGAGCAGCGCGTCCGAATGGCCGACGACATATTTGGTGCAGGACAGGATCGACAGATCGACGCCCAGCGCGATCGCGGGCAGGAACAGCGGCGTCGCCCAGCTGTTGTCGATGAGCGTGGTGATGCCGTGCGCGCGCGCGACCGCGACGATGGCGGGCACATCCTGCACCTCGAAGGTCAGGCTGCCCGGGCTTTCGAGGAAGATCGCGCGGGTGCGCGGGCCGATCAGTTCGGCAATGCCGCCGCCGATCAGCGGATCATAATAACGGGTGGCAATGCCCATCCGCGCCAGCAGCCCGTCGCACAGGCTGCGCGTCGGTTCATAGGCGCTGTCGACCATCAGCAGTTCATCGCCGGTCGACAGCACGCTCATCAGCGCCGCGGCGATCGCCGCGACGCCCGATGGATAGAGCAATGTCCCCGCCGCCCCCGGCTCGAGCGCGGTCAGCGCGTCAGCGAGCGCCCATTGCGTCGGCGTGCCGCGCCGGCCGTAATAGAGCTTGTGATGGGTGTCGTGCTGGCGCGCGCGCATTTCGGCGACGCTGCCATAAAGCACGGTCGAGCCGCGCCAGACCGGCGGGTTGACGAGCGCATCGGTCCATTCCGGCCGCCGCCCGGCCAGCACCAGGCGGGTGGCGGGATCCAGCCCGTCGCCCGCCCCGTGGTCGCCGCTCACGCCGGCGCGCCGACTTCCTTGGGGGTCGAGGGATCGGCACCCCATTCGCTCCACGACCCGTCATAGAGCGCGATGTCGGTCTTGCCGAGCAGATGCAGGCCGAAGAACAGCACCGCCGCCGTCATCCCCGAACCGCAGCTGGTGACGACCGGGCGGTCGAGAGCGACCCCGGCCCCGGTAAAGGCGGCGCGAAGCTCATCGCCGGTTTTCCACGTGCCGTCGGCGTTGAACAATTGCTCATAAGGCAGGTTGCGCGCGCCCGGGATATGGCCCGGCGCGACGCCCGGCCGCTCGAGCGCCTGACCGGCAAAGCGGGTCGCGCCGCGCGCATCGACCACCTGTTCGGCGCGGCTGCCGATATTGGCCTTCATCTGGTCGAGCGTGCGCACCCCGGTGGCGTCGTTCCAGGCGGTGAAATGGCGGTGGCGCAGCGTCGGCTTGCCCGATTCGACCGGGCGGACCTCGGCCTTCCACTTGGCAAAGCCGCCATCGAGAATCGCCACGTCATGCGCGCCAAAGGTGCGCAGCATCCACCAGGCGCGCGCCGCGCTCTTATAGGGCGACTGGTCATAGACGACGATGCGGCTGCCATCGCCCAGCCCCAGCGACTGCATGCGGCTGGCAAACTTTTCCGCCGGGGGCAGCATGTTGGGCAGGCTGGTCGAGCTGTCGGCGATTTCGCGCAGGTCCATGAACACGGCACCCGGGATATGCGCCTGCTCATAAGCGGCGGCGGCATCGCCCTCACCGTCCATCAGCCAGGTCGCATCGACGACGCGCAGATCGAACGCCCCAAGCTCCTTTTCCAGCCAGTCGGTCGAAACAAGCGCGTCCATGATCGTCTCCCTTGTGCTTTGTGATTTGTTCTTAGGCCAAGCGCGGTTGGGGTTGAAGCCGGTTCCTGCGTGGCACGGCGGTTTGTTTGTCGCGGCCCCAGATGTTGTTCGCTGGGAAGAACGGCAC
>DBAW01000120.1:506-12405 GCA_002291855.1 Sphingomonas sp. UBA1000 | reverse complement strand
CCGGCCCGCTCCCCCACCCGGCCATCCAACGGCAGTATCATCTGGGTGGCCGGGGGGGGGAGCCGGCCGGTGCCGCGACCAAACAAAGGACTCCCGGTGCCGCCCCCGCGCCGGGAGGCGCGCAAAGAAAACCCCGCTCAAAACCCCGGCGCGGCGCGGCGGTTGTCGCGGTCGATCGACATCAGAATGCCCAGACAGATCATCACCGTCATCACCGCCGACCCGCCATAGGAAACCAGCGGCAGCGGAATGCCGACCACCGGGGCCAGCCCCATGACCATCATCAGGTTGATGCCGAAATAGAAGAAGATCGTCATCGCCAGCCCACCCGCCGTCAGCCGGGCAAAGCGTGTCCGTGCCGCCATCGCCACCAGCATCGCCCAGCGGATCAGCAGCAGGAATGCGCCGATCAGGAACAGGCCGCCCATCAGCCCCCATTCCTCGGCCATCGTCGCGAACACGAAATCGGTATGTCCTTCAGGCAGATAGTCGAGATGGCTCTGCGTGCCTTGCAGGAACCCCTTGCCCGACAGGCCGCCCGATCCGATCGCGATCTTGGACTGGGTGATGTGATAGCCCTTGCCGAGCGGATCGGCCTCTGGATTGAGGAAGATCAGCACCCGGTTGCGCTGATATTCGTGCAGCATGCTGAACGCGATCGGCATCGCAGCGGCGAGGCCAAGGCCCGCCCCGACATAGAGGCGCAGCGGCAGGCCGGCGAGGAAGGTGACGGTGAACCCGCCGCCCGCGATCATCAGCGCGGTGCCCAGATCGGGTTGCAGCATGACGAGCGCGACCGGCACGCCGATCAGCAGCGCCGCCGGCCAGATCGCGGTCAGCGTGCGCGTCTGGCCCGGCGGCAGCAGCGCATAGAAGCGCGCGACCGTGAGCACGATGGCCGGTTTCATGATTTCGGATGGCTGGATGCGGATCACCCCGAAATCCAGCCAACGCTGGCTGCCGCCGCGCACCGCGCCGAGCAGTTCGACCCCGAACAGCATCACCAGCACGACGGCATAGAGCGGAAAGGCGATCAGCTGCCAGCTCGCCTCGCGCACCCGCGACAGGCCGAGCGCCAGGGCAAGGAACAGGGTGAAGCGCACGCCCTGATTGAGTGCCCAGGGGGTCATGCTGCCGCCCGCCGCCGAATAGAGCACCACGAGCCCGAAACTGCCGATTGCAGCGACCAGCAGCAGCACCCGCCAGGGCAGGGCGGCAAGTGGGGCGGGGATCAGGCTGTCCCTCATTCCGGGTCATCCTCTGGCGGGGGCGGGGCGGGGGGCTGGCCGGGCGTCGCCGGTCCGGCGGCCTGCGCTGACCCGGCAGCGGCAGTGCCGGCCTGACCTGTGCCGGTCTGACCTGTGGCGGCCTCACCCGCGCCGGCCGGGGCGGTTCCGGCCTGGGGCGCGCCTGCGGGGGGCGTGCCTGCGCCCGGATCGGTGGCGGGGGTGCCGCGTGTCTTGAAGGCGGCGGCCTCGCGCGCCATGCGCTGGGTGATGTCGCCGCCCCAGCCGGCCTCCATCTCGGTCAGCGTCGCCATCGCCTTTTCGGGATCGAACAGGAACGTCATGATGTCGCGCGCGACCGGGGCCGCCGCGCCCGATCCCGACATGCCATGTTCGACAACCACCGCCCCGGCATAGCGCGGATTGTCGGCCGGGGCGAAGAACACGAACAGCCCGTGATCGCGATATTTCCACGGCACGTTCAGCCCGCCGCGCTGGCCGCCGGCGATGCGCCGCACCTGCGCGGTGCCGGTCTTGCCGGCCATTTCGATGCCCGCAATCGGCAGCCGGCTGCGCCCGGCGGTGCCGTCGCCATTGACCACCTGGCGCATCCCCTCGCGCACGGCGGCCAGATATTCGGGCGGGATCGGCAGCGCATCGCCGGCCCCCTTGGCGCGCGCGGCGAGCAATTGCGGCTCGATCATCCGGCCCGAGGCGATGCGCGCCGCCGCCACCGCCATCTGGAGCGGCGTCACCAGCACATAGCCTTGCCCGATGGCGGCGTTGAGCGTGTCCGACGCCGACCAGTCCTGATCATATTTGCGCTTTTTCCACGCGCTGTCCGGCACGGTGCCGTAATTCTGCGAGGGGAAGGGCAGATCATATTTGCGCCCCAGCCCGGCAGTGCGCGCGGCTTCCGCGATGCGTTCGATGCCGATGCGCCGGCCCATCGAATAGAAATAGGTGTTGCAGCTTTTGGCGATGGCGCGGGTCATGTCGACCGTGCCGTGCCGGGCCAGACAACGGTAGAAGCGGTTGCCGAGCCGGTAGCCGCCGGGGCAATGCACGGTTTCTTTCGGGCTGATCCCCGCGCCCAGAATGGCGAGCGCATGGATCGGCTTGAAGGTCGATCCGGGCGGATACATGGCGAGCAGCGCCTTGTTGTAAAGCGGCCGCCGCTCATCCTCCGACAGCATCCGCCATTCGTCGCGGCCGATGCCGTCGGAAAAGCTGTTGGGATCGAACGCCGGCATCGACGCCATCGCAAGGATGCCGCCGGTCTGGCAGTCGATGACGATGGCCGCGCCCGATTGCGGCCCCATGCGCCGCGCCGCATAGGCCTGAAGCGGCTCGTCGATGGTCAGGCGCAGCGACCGGCCCGGCTCGTCGGGCCGCGTCGCCAGCTCGCGCACCAGCTTGCCGCGCGCCGTCACCTCGACGCGCTTCGCACCGGGCTTGCCCCGCAGCAGCGGCTCCAGCTGCTTTTCGATCCCGTCCTTGCCGACCTTGAACCCCGGCGTGATCAGCAGCGGATCCTTGCTTTCCTCATAGGCCTTGGCCGAGGCCGCGCCGACATAGCCGATCAGATGGCCGACCGCCGCCCCGTCGGGATAGAAGCGCGAATAGCCGCGCATCGGCGACACGCCGGGCAGCTCGTCGAGCCGCACGCTCACCGCGGCAAAGCTGTTCCAGTCGAGATTTTCGGCCACCTGCACCGGCTGATAGCCGGCAGCCGCGTCCAGATCCTCGCGGATGCGGGCCATTTCTTCGGGCGGCAGCTTCAACAGGCTTTGCAGGGTCGCGAGCACCCGGTCGGCATCGGTCAGCCGGTCGGGGATGATGTCGATGCGGAAATCGGTGCGGTTGATCGCGATGGGCCGGCCATTGCGGTCGATGATCCAGCCGCGCCGGGGCGGGATCAGCGTCAGATTGACGCGGTTGCTTTCCGACAGCAGCGCATAGCGTTCATTCTCGGCGATCGACAGCCATGCCATCCGCCCGGCCAGCACCAGCCCGACCCCGGCCTGAGCGGCACCCAGGAACATCGCCCGGCGCGTGAAGGTGAAGGTCTGGCTGGCTTCGGTGACGACGCGGGGCGGCCGCTTCATCGCAGCCGCCACTGGTCGAGCCGCGCGCACAGCCGCGCGGTCATCGGGAACAGCAGCACCGCCATCAGCATCTGCGGCACGATCACCGCGAACGGTGCGGCCCCGCCCGCCGCCAGCGCTGCGCCATAGCCGAACGCGATGCCGCCGATCAGGCAAAGGGCTGCGATCAGCCAGTCCTGCACATAGTCGCGCCAGACAAGCGTGCGTTCCGACGCCTCGATGGCGAGGAAGATCAGCGTCCAGCTGAGCATCGCGCTGCCGACCGGCTGGCCGCTCGCCAGATCGTCGAACAGCCCCAGCGGCAGCGCCGCCCAGACCGGCCACAGCCCCGGCCGCAACAGCCGCCACGCCAGCAGCATCATCAGCCCGGCGGGCGGCAGCAGCGGCTGATCGAGAATGATCGGCAGGCCGCTGACCATCGAACCCGCCATGGTCGCGGCGACGGGCACGATGCGCGCCCGCGCCGACAGCACCGGCGGCGCGCCGAACTGGCCGCTGCGGGCGTTCATGGCTGCCCGATCCCGTTCTGGCTCCCGCTTTCGGCCCCGTTGCCGGCATCTGCCAGCGCCGGCTGGAACGGCAGCTCGACAATGGCGTAATCGAGCCGCGCCGGATCGGCGGCGGGCAGGGCGACCGCGCCGTCGCGGGTGCGCCGCGTCACCCGCGCGACCGGCAGATCGGGGGGATAGACGCCGCCCGCGCCCGAGGTGAGGAAGATGTCGCCCGGGCGGAACGGGTTGGATTCAGCGCCCAGCGTGCGGATTTCGATCCGCCCGTCGCCCAGCCCGGTGGCGATTGCCGGCAGGCCGTCGGCAGCGCGCTTGACCGGCACCACGGTGCCGCCATCGGTGATCAGCTGCACCCGCGCCGAAATCGCGCCCGCCCCGGCGACGCGGCCAACCAGCCCGTCCGGCCCGCGCACCGGCATGCCGATGCGCACGCCCGAAGTCAGCCCCGCCGACAGCATCGCGAACCGGCGGATGCTGGTGCCCGACGAACTGACCAGCCGTGCGGTCGCGACCGGTGGCCGCCCCGCCTCGACAATGCCGAGCAGGCGTTTGAGCCGCGCATTTTCAACCGCGACCGCGCGTGCCTTGATCAGCGCCGTCTCGCGCGCCCGCGCCTGCGCTTCCAGCCGGCGGACCTTGCCGGCGGCATCGACATAGGCCCCCATGTCGGCGCCCAGATCGCCCACCGTGCGCACGACCGCGCGGCCGCCGGCGCTGAGCGGCATCATCGCATCGCCGACCGCGCCCTTCAGCGCGCCGAACCCCTGCGGGTCGACCGCCGACAGGATCAGCAGCAACAGCGCCACGACCGCGCCGGAGACCGCCGCGACATAGCTGAAAAACAGCCCATATTGCGCCCGCCGCGAATGGCCGGGCCGCCGATCGGAATGGCGTGCCATGACCGCGCCGCCCGGATCAGGCGGTCAGCAGGACGCCGCGGAACATCGGGTCTTCAAGCGCCCGCCCGGTGCCCAGCGCCACGCAGGTCAGCGGATCATCGGCGATGGTGACCGGCAGGCCGGTCTCGTCGCGCAGCACCTCGTCCAGCCCTTCAAGCAGCGCGCCGCCGCCGGTGATGACGATGCCCTGATCGACAATGTCGGCCGCCAGTTCGGGCGCGGTGTTTTCCAGCGCGATGCGCACGCCCTCGATGATCGTGCCGACCGGTTCGGACAGCGCCTCGGCGATCTGGCCCTGATTGATCTCGATTTCCTTGGGCACGCCGTTGACGAGGTCGCGGCCCTTGATCTGGATGGTCTTGCCGACACCGTCTGCCGGCGGCTTGGCGGTGCCGACTTCCTTCTTGATCCGCTCCGCCGTCGCTTCGCCGATCAGCAGATTGTGGTTGCGGCGGACATAGGAGGCGATGGCTTCATCCATCTTGTCGCCGCCGACACGCACCGAAGTGGTATAGGCCAGCCCGCGCAGCGACAGCACCGCGACTTCGGTGGTGCCGCCGCCGATATCGACGACCATCGAGCCGATCGGTTCGGTCACCGGCATGTCGGCCCCGATCGCGGCGGCCATCGGTTCCTCGATCAGCCACACCTGGCTCGCCCCGGCATTGGAGGCGGCGTCGCGGATCGCGCGGCGTTCGACCGAGGTCGAGCCGGAGGGGACGCAGATCACGATTTCGGGCCAGCGCGGAAAGCGCCGCTGGCCATGCACCTTGGTGATGAAATGCTTGATCATCTGTTCGGCGACATCGATGTCGGCGATCACGCCGTCGCGCAGCGGACGGATGGCCTGGATGGTGTCGGGCGTCTTGCCCATCATCAGCTTGGCATCGTCGCCCACGGCCTTGACGCGCTTGACGCCGTTGACCGTTTCGATGGCGACCACCGACGGTTCGTTGAGCACGATGCCGCGCCCGCGCACATAGACCACGGTGTTCGCCGTGCCGAGGTCGATTGCCATGTCGTGCGAAATGAACTTGAAGAAACGCGAAAAGAACATGCCCAGATCCGTCCGATAAGGTCCCGCTTCCCCAACAGGGGCCTGTCGCCCGCTCCTACGGCCATCGGCACGGAATCTTTTCGCGTTTGCACAGAGGGACCGGGTCGCGGGCCTCGGCGGCTTGGGCTAGAGCGTGGGGCATGTCAATACGTCGCCTGCCCTCGCATCTGGTCAATCGCATCGCCGCCGGTGAAGTGGTGGAAAGACCGGCCAGCGCGCTCAAGGAACTGGTCGAAAACGCCATCGACGCGGGCGCGCGGCGCATCGCCATCCGGCTGGGCGCGGGCGGGACCGAGCTGATCGAGGTCGCCGACGATGGCTGCGGGATGACGCCCGACGACATGCGGCTGGCCATCGAACGCCATGCCACGTCCAAGCTGCCCGACGATGCCATCGATCAGGTGGCGACGCTCGGCTTTCGCGGCGAGGCCTTGCCCTCGATCGCCAGCGTCGCGCGGATGCGGATCGAAAGCCGGGTGCGCGGGGCCGATGGCTGGGCGCTCGACATCGACAATGGCGCGGTCGGCCGCGAAGGGCCGGCGGCGCTGCCGCCGGGCACGCGCATCCGCGTCGAGGCGCTGTTCGAACGCGTGCCGGCGCGGCGCAAATTCCTGCGCTCGGCGCGCGCCGAATATGCCGCCTGTCTGGATGCGGTGCGGCGGCTGGCGATGGCGCGGCCGGACATCGGCTTCACCCTCGATCATGACGGGCGCACCACCCTGACGGTGCCGCCAGGCGACAGCCGGCCGGGGCGCGTCGCCGCGCTCACCGACCGCGATCTGCCGGCCAACAGCATCGCCATCGATCTGGTGCGCGACCCATTGGTGCTGGGCGGGGTGGCCGGGCTGCCGACCTTCAGCCGCGGGGTCGCCGATCATCAATATCTGTTCGTGAACGGCCGCCCGGTGAAGGACCGGCTGCTCGCCGGCGCGGTGCGCGGGGCCTATGCCGATCTGCTGGCGCGCGACCGCCACCCGCTGGTCGCGTTGTTCCTCGATCTGCCGCTGACCGAGGTCGATGTGAACGTGCACCCGGCCAAGACCGAGGTGCGGTTTCGCGATCCGGCGGCGGTGCGCGGCCTGATCGTCGGCGGCATCCGCCGCGCGCTCGATGCCGCCGGCCATCAGAGCGCGCGGGCGCCCTCGATCCTGTCGGGCTGGCAGACCGGTCCGGCCGGGCCGGCGGCGGCGGCGGTGCATGATGCCGTCACCGGCTGGCCGGGGCGCGACCAGATGGCGCTGGACGGGCTGGCGGGCGGGGGGATGATGCCGGCTCCTTCCGGCCCCCCTGCGTCGGGCTTGCCCGCGCCCGTCTGGGCACCTTTGGGCCGCGCCGAGCCGGCCTTCGCCCCGGTGCCGCAGGCGCTGCGCCACCCGCTGGGCGTGGCGCGCGGGCAGGTGGCGGCGACCTATATCGTCGCCGAGGCGGAGGACGGGCTGGTGCTCGTCGACCAGCATGCCGCGCATGAGCGGCTGGTGCTCGAACGGATGCGCCGCGCGACCGCCGAGGGGCGGGTGGCGGCGCAGGCGCTGCTGCTGCCCGAAGTGGTCGAGCTGGACGAGCCGGCGTGCGACCGGCTGGAGGCGCGGGCGGCCGAGCTGGCGGCGCTGGGGCTGGAGCTGGAACGCTTCGGCCCGGCGGCGATGCTGGTGCGCGCGACCCCCGCGCTGCTCGGCACCGAAGATCCGCAGGCGCTGGTCCGCGACCTGGCCGACGATCTGGCCGCGTTCGACGCCGCGCTCAGCCTTGCCGAGCGGCTGGACGCGATTGCCGCCACCATGGCCTGTCACGGCAGCGTCCGCGCCGGCCGGTCGCTGTCGGTCGCCGAAATGAACGCCCTGCTGCGCGAAATGGAAATCACCCCGCACAGCGGCCAGTGCAATCACGGCCGCCCGACCTGGGTGAAGCTGTCAATGACCGATGTGGAAAAGCTGTTCGGGCGCAAATAGGGCGGGAGCGCTTCTTCCGGTTGACAACAGTTTCGACATCGTCGTTCCATGCGCTACCGCCTGATCGGGCGCGGTCATTCTGGTGAAAGGGCGTGCATGTCGCGGCTGAGGTCGGTGCTGATCGGGGCGATGATTGCCGGCGGGACGGGCGGCTGCACCGCCGTCATCACCCAGGCGAGCTTTTTTCCGAGCGAAAGCCTCGCCGCCCCCGAACAGCTGCTGACAGCGCCGCCCGGCTATGCCGCGACCAGCCGGCTGATCGATCTGGACGGGATCGGGCGGGTGCGGGTGGTGCGGCTCGACAATCCGGGCAGCGATGCGGCGATCATCTACAGCGCGGGCAATGGCGGGTTCGTCGATTCCGACGCATCGAGCCGGATGGCGGCGAGCCTCGCCAGCGTCACCGGGGCCGATATCATCCTGTACGACTATCCCGGCCGGGGCGGCACCACGGTGCCGGCCACGATCGAGGCGGCGGTCGCGTTCGGCCCGGCGATGGTCGAACGGCTGCGGCGCGACGGCTGGCTGGGGGCGGGGCCGGTCTATGCCTATGGCCTGTCGTTCGGCGGCAGCATGGCGGCGGCGATGGTGCGCGGCGGCGGCTTTGCCGGGCTGATCATCGAGGGCAGCGCTGCCGATTATCAGGCGATCGGCCGCGATTTCGTGCCCGGCATCGCCAAGCCGTTCGTCAAGGTGCGGACCGACGAGGCGCTGCGCGGCTTTGATTATTTCGGCTATGCGCTGGCCGGGCGCGCGCCGATCCTGCTGCTGTCGGGCACTGAGGACAAGGTGATCCGTCCGCGCCGGATGCGCGAGTTCGCCGATCAGCTGACCGCCCGCGGCGCGCAGGTGACGCTGCGCCCGGTGCCGGTCGGCCATGGCGGCGCGCTCGACAGCCGCGAGGGCCGCGACGCGCTGGCGGCGTTCATGGGGCCGCGCACGGCCGGGCCTGCCGTCATGCCCTGATAAAGCGGTTTCCGATCCGATTGGATCGAGTCGGCCACTCCCAAGGTTTGATTGTCCGCATTTTCCGAGCCGCCGGGCGCATCACCCGCCTTGAAAATGCTGTGGTCAGGCGGGGGTGACGAAGCTGTCGATCACCCGCTTGCGGCCCGATTGCTCGAAATCGATCTCCAGCTTGTTGCCCTCGATCACCGCAATCGCGCCATAACCGAATTTCTGGTGGAACACGCGCTGGCCGACGGTGAGGTCGCTGCGCCCCGGCTGGCCCAGGCTGACGGCGCTTGCCCGCGCCTCGACCAGCCGGGGCTGGGGCTGCACCCCACTCACCGCCGCGCGCCGCCAGCCGGGGCCACGCCCCGTCTCGCGCCCGGCGACATGGGCAAAGGGGTCTTCGTGCGGCGACCATGCGGCGCGCCACAGGCTCGCCCCGCCGGCCAGACTGTCTTCGGCCACGACATGCTCGGCCGGCAGCTCGCCGATGAAGCGCGACGGGATCGCGCTCGTCCACTGGCCATAGATGCGGCGATTGGCGGCGTGCAGGATCGTCGCCTGTCGCCGCGCGCGGGTGATGGCGACATAGGCAAGCCGCCGTTCCTCCTCGAGGCTCGCGGTCCCGCCTTCGTCGAGCGCGCGCTGCGAGGGGAATACGCCTTCCTCCCAGCCGGGCAGGAACAGCGTGTCGAACTCCAGCCCCTTGGCGGCATGGATGGTCATCAGCGTCACCTGATCGGCGCTGCGGCCATCGTCATT
This sequence comes from Sphingomonas sp. UBA1000, assembly GCA_002291855.1. Taxonomy (GTDB): domain Bacteria; phylum Pseudomonadota; class Alphaproteobacteria; order Sphingomonadales; family Sphingomonadaceae; genus Sphingomonas_B. Next base: position 2,944 of record DBAW01000120.1, on the reverse strand, counting down.
GTCCATCACCAGGCTGACATGCTCGAGGAACGCGCCCAGCGTGTCATATTCCTCCATCGCGCGGACAAGCTCGCTCAGATTTTCCAGCCGCCCGGCGGCATCGGCGGATTTTTCGGCCTGCCACATCGCCGTATAGCCGCTCTCGTCGAGGATCTGGCGGGCAAGATCGGGATGGTCGAGGCCGGTCGCCAGATCGCGCCAGCGCGCCACCGCGCCGACAAAACCTGTGAGCGCGCGCCGCGCCTGCGGCGTCAGCTCGTCACTGTCGATGATGCGCGCCGCCGCGACCATCAGCGGCACCCCCTCGGCCCGGGCGAGCGCGTGCAGCCGCGCCATCGCCTTGTCGCCCAGCCCGCGCTTGGGGGTGTTGACGATGCGCTCGAACGCCAGATCATCGGCCGGCTGGCTGACCAGCCGCAGATAGGCGAGCGCGTCGCGGATCTCCTGCCGCTCGTAAAAGCGCAGGCCCCCGACGATGCGATAGGGCAGGCCGATGGCGATGAACCGGTCCTCGAACTCGCGGGTCTGGAACTGGGCGCGCACCAGGATCGCGCAGTCGGCAAGCGGCATCGCCCGGTCGGATGCGGCGCGGCGATGATCCTCGATCATCTCGCCCACGCGCCGCGCCTCTTCCGGCCCGTCCCACACGCCCAGCATGCGCACCTTCTCGCCGCCGTCCGCCGCCGTCCACAGCGTCTTGCCCAGCCGCCCGCTATTGGCGGCGATCAGGCCCGAGGCCGCGCCCAGGATATGGCCGGTCGAGCGGTAATTCTGTTCGAGCCGGATGATCTCGGCACCCGGAAAATCGCGTTCGAACCGCAGGATGTTGGCGACTTCGGCCCCGCGCCATGAATAGATCGACTGATCGTCGTCGCCGACGCAGCAGATGTTGCGCCGCCCCTGCGCCAGCAGGCGCAGCCAGAGATACTGGCTGGCATTGGTGTCCTGATATTCGTCGACCATGATATAGGCAAAGCGGCGCTGATAGCTCTCCAGCACGTCGCGGTGCGTTTTCAGGATGGTGAGCATGTGCAGCAGCAGATCGCCGAAATCGCAGCCATTCACCGCCGCCAGCCGCTGCTGGTACAGGGCATAGAGCGCCGCCCCCTTGCCGCCGGCATAGGCCTCCGCCTCGCCCGGCCCGACATCGGCCGGGGTCAGGCCGCCATTTTTCCACCGGTCGATCAGCCCGGCGAGCTGGCGCGCGGGCCAGCGTTTCTCGTCAATGCCTTCAGCGACGATCAGCTGCTTGAGCAGGCGCAGCTGATCGTCGGTGTCGAGGATCGTGAAGTTGGACTGAAGCCCGACCAGCTCGGCATGGCGGCGCAGCATCCGCGCGGCAATGGCGTGGAAGGTGCCGAGCCAGGGCATCCCCTCGACCGCCGCGCCGATCATCCGCCCGGTGCGCTCGCGCATCTCGCGCGCCGCCTTGTTGGTGAAGGTAACGGCCAGAATCTCCCCCGGCCGGGCGCGGCCGGTGGCGATCAGATGCGCAAGCCGCGCGGTCAGCGCCGCCGTCTTGCCGGTGCCCGCACCCGCCAGCACCAGCACCGGGCCGTCGGTCGTCAGCACCGCCGCGCGTTGCGGCGCGTTCAGCCCGGACAGATAGGTCGGATCGGCGGGGCCGGGAACGGGGGGAGGGAGATCGGGCAGGGTCACGCGCGAACAACTAGGGAACGCGGGCGGCAATCGCAACCGCCGCCTGCGGCTTTGCCCCGCCCGTCGCCCGCCGCGCTTACTCCTCTTCGATCGGCGCGGTCGGGCCGTTTTTCAGGATCGACTCGATGGCGTTGCGCGCGCCGGCCTTGGCGGCATAGGCCTCGGTCCAGAAGATCGTTTCGCTGTTGTATTTGAAATAGGCGCGATATTCGCCGCCATCGGTCTTCTTGATCACGAATTTGTGCGCCATTGGCCTCTCCCTGCCGCCGCGCCGGATATGGCGGGCGGGGCAGGCTTGCGCGGATCGCGCGGGCCGTCAATGCGGGCGGGTTGAGAGACGGGATGCCGTCAAAGCTTGTGGAGCAGCGTCAGCTTCGCCTTGCCATGGCGGCGCACCGCGTCGACCGCAAAGCCCGGCACCTCGACATCCTCGTCAAACGCCGTCTCGATGCTCGCCCAGCAGCCCGGCTCGAGCGCGAGGCGCGGCAGCACCTTCACGCCCAGGCCCGAGCGATAGGGCGGATCGAGAAACACGATGTCGAACGGCCCGCCGGCAAAGCCCTCCGCCGCCTGAGCGCGCACATCCGCGCCGGTTGCGCCAAGCCGGGCGATATTGGCCTTGAGCGCGGTCAGCGCGCCATGGTCGCGCTCGACGAACACGCATGATCCCGCGCCGCGCGACAGCGCTTCCAGCCCCAGCGCGCCGGTGCCGGCGAAACCGTCGAGCACCTCGGCCCCCTCGACGCGCTCGCGCCCGGCCCAGGGCGCGTGCCAGAGCA
>DBAW01000120.1:0-240 GCA_002291855.1 Sphingomonas sp. UBA1000 | reverse complement strand
CCAGCGCGCCGGTGCCGGCGAACAGATCGGCGACGCGCAGCGCTTCGAAACTGCCCAGCCGGCTGGTCAGCATCGAAAACAGCGCCTCGCGCGTGCGGTCGGCGGTCGGGCGGGTGGCGTCGCCCTCGGGCGCGATCAGCGTGCGCCCGCGCCACTGGCCGGAGATGATCCGCATCGTGCCTCAGCCCCGCTTCGGCCGGCCGCCAGGGCGGGTGGGGCGCGGCGGGGGGGCGGGCGGCA
>DBAW01000069.1 GCA_002291855.1 Sphingomonas sp. UBA1000 | reverse complement strand
TCAAACTTGCCAATAATTGGAACCCATATTGCTATTGAAGAGCTTTTCTGTCACTTAATGTAGAAAAGTTATAGTGTGAGCCAGAGGTTCTGAACGTGATCCGCGCAGGATCGATCTGACGCTGCCTCATTTGTTCAACATGGGAGAGGGGAAATGCTGAAAGTCGGTCTTCTCGCCATCGGGCTGTGGCTGGTTCAGTCCGGCGTCGCGCTCGCCGCCGGGGAGACTGAGATCGTTGTGCAGGGGCGTCGCATGTCCGAGCGCGAAGTCCGACAGGAAGCCCGCAGCTTTGTCACTACGCTCGCGGCGCCGTCGTTTAACGATCAATATGCGCGTTGGAATGCGCCCATCTGCCCGGTTGTTCAGGGCCTGAGCCCAGAGCACGCGAAAATCGTGGTCGACAAGATCCGGTTGATCGCGACCGAGGCCGGCGCCCGCGTCGCCAAGCCGGCTTGCGATGGCAACATCGTCATCGTCTTCACCGACGATGCACGTGCAGTGTACCGCAAAGTTGCGGCGCGCAGGACCCAGATGTTTCAGTATAATGCGGTCACGCCTGACGAGCATAAGGTTCTGAGCGAATCGGACATGCCGGTGCGCTGGTGGTACGGCAGAGCTCTGGCCGACGCATTTGGTGTACCCGCTTCTCACGATCGGTCTCAGGTCGCGGGAGTCGCGGGAGGGGATTTCAACTCCGGCAGCGTCATGATCTATGGCGGCGGTTCCAATATCCGCAGCAATGTGCGGGTCGATCAGACCGCGGTGGCCGCGCTCGTCGACGTGAAACTCGCCGAAGGCGTGCGGCTCGATGCCCTTGCCGCCTATATCGGCATGGTGACGCTCGCCGCCCACCGCATCCCGGCGCGTCCGGTGGCCGTGACCTCGATCGTCAATCTGTTCGACGCGGAACGCGCGCCCGAAACCGATCTCACAGAGTGGGACCGCGCCTATCTGAAGGCGCTGTACAAAGTGCCGGCCAATCTGGCGCTCGCCGCCCAGCGCGCCGCCATCTCCCGCGAAATGGCGGCGAGCATGATGCGCGCCGCCGCCGAGAACTGAGCCGCTCCCGCCGGGCGAGTTCCGACCCGCGAAGAATGGTTTGCGCGGCCCGAGTGCCCCCCTTTGTGCCTGTCTTTGTGCTGCGCGCCGCCGAGTTTCGTGATCACTGTGCTTCGGCGACTAGAGCATTTTCAAGCCGGGTTGAATCACCCGGCGACCCGGAAAATGCGGTAAATCAGAGGCCTGGAGCGGCCGGTCCGCTGCGGGCGGACCGGCGCCGTTTCACTTCGCCTGCCGTTCCCGCGCGCCCGGGCCGACATGTTCGTCGAGAAAGTCCTGGAGATAGCCGAGCGTATAGGCGGCATAATGTTCGCGGCCGGCCCACCAATGGCCGGTGTTGGACGGGATCGCCATTTCGAACTTCTTGCCCAGGTGCATCAGCTTTTCCGACATTTGCAGCGTCGTCAGCAGCGGCACGATGTCGTCGTGGAAACTGTGCAGGAACAGCAGCGGGTCCTGCAGCTTCTCGCCATGTTTGAGCAGGCTCTGTTCGGTGAACACCTCTGGCCGGTCCTTGGGATAGCGCGACAGATGCTGGTCGCTGCCGAGGAACCGGGGCGGATCGACGGCCGGCGCGCCGGCCACGCCGGCGGCGAACACGCCGGGATGCTTGAACAGGGCGGCCAGCGTCATCAGCCCGCCATAGCTGTTGCCCCAGATGCCGATCCGCTTCGGATCGACATAGGGCAGGCTGGTCAGGTAATCGACCGCGCCCAGCAGATCGTCCAGATCGCCGCCGGCCCAATCCCCCTGAAACGCCTCGCGGAACGCGACGCCATAGCCGAGGCTGCCGCGCAGATCGACCTGAACGACGATATAGTCCTTCGCCAGCACCTGATGCTGCTGGAGCAGGCCGATCGGCCGCGCCGTCAGCCAGTTGTTGCGCGCGGTGTTCGAATAGATGTTGCCGATGATCACCGGATAGGATTTCGTCGGATCGAGATTGGGCGGCGCGATGATCCGCGCATGGACCTGAAAGTCGCCCGCCCGGCTGGGAAAGCTGACATAGCGCGCGCCCGCCCATTTGAAATCGTCGAACCCCGCGATCGGCGAGCGCGTCACCCGCCGCTCGCCGCCGCCGCGCGCCGATGTGACGAACAGCTCGGGCGGGCTCTGGTCGCTGCCGGAGATGAGCGCGATGTTCGCCCCGCTGGGGCTGTAGCTCGGCTCGTGCGTGCCCGTGCCGCTGGTCACGCGCACCGGCGTGCCGCCTTTGGCCGGGATGCGGTAGAGCTGGCGCTCATAGGGGGTCGGGGCGGCGGCGAGGAACAGCAGGTCGCCGCTGCCGCGCACCGTCTTGATGCTGCCGTCAACGTCGAAGCTGTCCGGGGTGACCGGCCGCACCGCGCCGCCATCGGCCGGGATGGCCTTGATGCGATAATATCGGTCGGCGTCGGAGATCATGAAGATCTCCCGCCCGTCCGCGCTCCATTCGACCTCGAACATCGAATAGATGCGCCGGGGCCGTTGGTCGTGCAGGATTTCGCGCACGCTCAGGTCGCGCGCATCCGCGACATGGATCCAGCGATGTTCGGCATCGTCGGAATCGCTCTGGATCAGCAGGCGATCGCCCCTGGGCGACCATTCACAGTCCAGAATCGACCGCTTGTCGGCGTCGGGCAGGCTGACAAAGGCCGGATCGGTCGCGCCCAGCGTCAGCACGCCCACCCGCCGCGTCTCCAGCGTGTCGCCCGGATAGGAGCGCCGCACCTTGTGCAGGATCGGCTCGTCGCCCTGCAGATAGGAGGGGAAGGGCACGATGCGGACCTGCCGGCGATCGACATGGACAAAGGCGATCCGGTCCGACGCGGGCGACCATTCATAGGCGGTGATCGCCGCATCGGGGCCGACCATGCTGCCGATCGCCACCGTGCCGATGCCCGGCGCGCCGATGCGCGTGGCCTGCCGGGCCTCGCCGGTCGCAAGGTTCAGCAGCCACAAATCGCCCACCTCGACATAGGACAGCCAGCGCCCGTCGGGGGAGATTTGCAGGGACGATTTGCCCGCCCCGGCCTTGGTCAGCGCCTTGACCGCGCCGCCGCTGGTCGAGACCTGATGGATCGCGCCGGCAAAGGCGAAATAGACGCTCTTGCCGTCCGGGCTCCAGACCAGATCGGAAACGCCGCCGCGCTCGCGCGCGTCCATGTCGCGGCGCAGGGCGTCAAGGCTGGTCCCGGTCGGCCGCTGGGTGCCGAAGGCGACCGATTTGGCCGGGCTGTCCCCCTCCAGCCGGGTCAGGCGGCGCGGCGGGCCACCGGCGGCGTCGGCCACCCACACATCGCGAAACGGCCAGCCGCCGTCATTCCACAGAAATGCGATTCTCTTCTCGTCCGGCGACCAGCGCGGTGCCGACGGCGTCGTCCCGGTCAGCATCGGCAGGGTCGCCAGCCGCTGCACCGATGGCGCGGCGTCCGCCTTGGCGGCGACCGCCTGCGTATCGGCGGCAATGGCCGGGCCGGCCAGCACTGCCAGCCCGAGGGCGGTGGCGGCCAGCAGCCGCGGCCAGTGGCGCAACCGCGCGGTGACCGGTCCGAACGCGAGATCCAAGCTGGGCTTATGCATGACGATCCTGTGACCCCCAAGGTGAAAGCTGAAGTGAAAGCCGGTTGCCGGCATAGGTGGAACGCGCCCTTGGCCGGGCACAAGCGCGAATGCGGGCCGCATGGCCCCCGACGTGATGTAACGGCACGGCTTTGTGAGCCACCTGCCTTTGCCGCCCTAAACCGCTGCCAGCGGGGCCGCGGTGGCCGCGCGCACATCGTCGGCGGTGATCCCCGGCGCGCATTCGATCAGCCGCAGCCCCGGCCGGTCGCAGGCCAGCACGCACAGATCGGTGACGATTAGGTCGACACAGCGCGCGCCGGTCAGCGGCAGGGTGCAGTGCGCGACGATCTTGGGCTGCCCGTCGCGCGTCAGATGCTCCATCACCACGATCACGCGCCGCACGCCCGCGACCAGATCCATCGCGCCGCCAATCCCCTTCACCTTCTTGCCGGGGATCGCCCAGTTGGCGAGGTCGCCCTGCGCGGACACCTGCATCCCGCCCAGCACGGCCAGGTCGATGTGCCCGCCCCGGATCATCGCGAAGCTGTCCGCCGAGGAAAAGAAGCTGGCATCGTCCGTCGCGGTCACCGTCTGCTTGCCGGCATTGACCAGATCGGGATCGACTTCCTCTTCCAGCGGGAACGGCCCGATCCCCAGCAGTCCGTTTTCCGACTGGAAGGTCACGTCGATGCCCGCGGGGACATGGTTGGCGACCAGGGTCGGGATGCCGATGCCCAGGTTGACGTAGAAACCGTCGCGCAGCTCGGCCGCGGCGCGCGCGGCCATCTGGTCCCGTGTCCAGGCCATTATGCGGTCTCCGCCGGGCGGGTCGTGCGCTTTTCGATCAGCTTGGCGTTGATCGTGCTCTGGACGACGCGGTCGACATAGATTCCGGGGGTGTGGACATGGTCCGGGTCGATGCTGCCCACCGGCACGATCTCCTCTGCTTCGACGACCGTCACGCGCGCGGCGGTCGCCATGTCCGGGTTGAAATTGCGCGCGGTGCGGCGGAACACCAGATTGCCGGCGGCATCGGCGCGCCACGCCTTGATGATCGCCAGATCGGCGCGCAGCCAGCGCTCGCGGACATAGTCGATGCCGTCGAACGTCTCGACCGGCTTGCCCTTGGCGGCGAGCGTGCCGACCCCGGTCGGCGTGTAAAATGCCGGAATGCCCGCGCCGCCGGCCCTGATCCGTTCGGCCAGCGTGCCCTGCGGGGTCAGCTCCAGCTCCAGCTCGCCCGACAGATATTGCTGTTCGAACAATGTGTTGTCACCGATGTAAGAGGCGATCATCTTGGCGATCTGGCGACTTTCAAGCAGCATCCACAAACCAAATCGGTTCGCCCCGGCATTGTTCGAGATGACGGTCAGCCTCTGCACGCCAGCGGCGCGGATTTCGGGGATCAGGCTTTCGGGATTGCCGGTCAGCCCGAAGCCGCCCGACATGATCGTCATCCCGTCGAACAGCACGCCGTCGAGCGCGGCGGCGGGGGAGGGGTAGATTTTGTTGCGCATCGCCGGTTCCCGTTCAGGCCTGATGGATCGCCTTGACGACCAGGAACGGGTCCAGCCCCTCGCGCCCGCCTTCGCTGCCAAAGCCGCTGTCCTTGACGCCGCCGAACGGCGAATCGGCGTTGCTGATCGCAAAGCCGTTGACGCCCACCATCCCGGCTTCGATCGCATCGGCGACGCGGTTGGCGCGGCGGCCATTTTCCGTGAACAGGAACGATGCCAGGCCATAGGGCAGGCGATTCGCCTCGGCGATCGCCTCCGCCTCGTCGGCAAAGGGGCGGATCAGCGCGACCGGCCCGAACGGTTCCTGGCGCATCACCTCGGCATCGGCCGGCACCCCGGCCAGCACGGTCGGCTGGTAGAAATAGCCGTCGCCCGACCGCTGCCCGCCTGCCGCCAGCACGGCCCCGCGCAGCACCGCATCCTCGACCAGCGCGCCGACCGCTGCCGGCCGGCGCTGATGGGCGAGCGGGCCCATCGCCGTTGCCGGATCCAGCCCGTCGCCGACGCGGATCGCGCGGGTGCGGTCGGCAAAGCCGGCGACGAACCGGTCATAGATGCCGGCTTCGACATAAAAGCGCGTTGGCGACACGCAGACCTGGCCGGCATTGCGGAACTTTTGCGGGACGACGAGATCGAGCGTGCGGTCCAGATCGCAATCGCTGAACACCAGCACCGGCGCATGGCCGCCCAGCTCCATCGTCACCCGTTTCAGCCCGTCCGCGGCCAGCTTCATCAGATGGCGGCCCACCGGCACCGACCCGGTAAAGCTGATCGCGCGGATCACCGGCGATCCGAGCAGATGGCGGCTCACCATGTCCGGATCGCCGAACACCAGCTGCGCGACATCGGCGGGCACGCCGGCATCGATCAGGCAGGCCATGGCGGCGGTGGTGCAGCCCGGCGTCTCTTCCGGCGGCTTCGCGATCACCGAACAGCCGGCGGCGAGTGCCGGGGCGAGCTTCTTGATCATCAGATAGACGGGGAAGTTCCACGGCGTGAACGACGCGACCGGCCCGACCGGCTGGCGGATGACGATCGAGCGCGCACCGGTGGGGCGCATCAGCACCCGGCCTTCGATGCGCACCGCTTCGCCCGCATAGAAATCGAGCAGCTGGGCGCTCGCCTCGACTTCGCCGCGCGCCTCGACCAGCGGCTTGCCCTGTTCGCGGGTGAGCGTGGTGGCAATCGTGTCCGCACGTTCGCGCATCAGCGCCGCCGCGGCGCGTAGCACCCGCGCCCGTTCGCCGGGATCGGTGTCGCGCCAGCGCGCAAAGCCGCGCGCGCTGGCGGCAAGCGCCCGGTCGAGATCGGCGGGGGTGGCGAGTGGCACTTCGCCCAGCACCGCGCCCGTTGCCGGGTTCATCACCGGACGCGCCTCGCGCCCTTCGACACCCTGCCATGCGCCATCGACAAACAGCTTTGCTTCGGCTTCGTACGTCATGCCATCCTCGTTGCGCCGGGCGATGCCGGCCGATGTTTTTTGTTCACATAGCGCCCAAAAGTTCGCTTTACGAGCAAAATGCGTTCGTCTAGGTTTTGTCACATGACAGCATCGCTGCACGGCAAAACCATTCTCGTCACCGGCGCATCCAAGGGGATCGGCGCTGAAATCGCTCGCGAGCTGCTGGCTGGCGGCGCCTATGTCGTTGCCCATTATGGCGGCGACCTCGCCGGTGCGGAGCGCGCCATCGCGACCGCCGCCCCCGGCCAGGCGATCGCGGTTCCCGCCGATCTGGGTGAGCGCGCGGCCACGCTTGCGCTGTGGCAGCGGGCGCTCGACTGGCGGGGGCGCATCGACGTGCTGGTCAACAATGCCGCGACCATGCCGTTCGACGGCGGCTTCGATGCCGATGACGCCGCTTTCGAAGGCGCGTGGGACCGGGCGCTCGACGTCAATGTGCGCGCGCCGGCGCGGCTGATCCGCGCGGCGGTCAATCATTTTCTGGAAGCCGGGGGCGGCGACATCGTCACCATCTCCAGCTGGGCGGCGCAGCGCGGCGTGACCAACCCGGCGACCATTGCCTATGGCGCGTCCAAGGCGGCGGTCCGCTCGGCCACTCAGTCGGTCGCGCGCAGCTATGCCCGCCACAATATCCGCGCCTATGTCGTGGCCCCCGGCGTCGTGCGCACGCGGCTGTCGGAAGAGTTTGCCGCCACCCAGGGCGGCGAGGACAAGGTGTCGGCAACGCTGGCAAGCGGCGAATGGGTCGATCCGGCAGAGGTTGCGCGGATCGTCGCGTTCCTCGCCAGCGGTGCCGCGCCGCAGCTGTCCGGCGCGACGCTCGACGTCAACGGCGCGACCTATATCCGCTAAATGCGCGTCGATCTGCCTGGACTCGCGCGCCGCGACCGCTTCTCGATCAGCTTCGAGGGGCGGGCGATCGAGGCATGGCCGGGTGAAAGCGTTGCCGCGGCACTGATCAATGCCGGCGAGTCCGCGATGCGGACGACGGCGCGCGGCGCGCCGCGCGGCCTGTGGTGCGGGATGGGCGTGTGCGGCGAATGCCGCGTGGTCATCGACGGCGCGGTCGCGCGGGCGTGCATGGCAATGGCCAAGCCCGGCCAGGTCGTGGCGCGCGCGCCGGCCCGGACGGTGCCTGCAACCGCAGCGACCGGCGTGGAGTCGGGCGCGGCGCTGACCACCGATGTGCTTGTCGTCGGGGCGGGGCCGGCGGGCCTGTCGGCCGCGCGGGCGATGGCGCGGGCCGGCCTGTCGGTGGTCGTCGCCGATGAACGGAACAAGGCCGGCGGCCAGTATTTCAAGCAGCCCGGCACCGGTTTTGCCGTCGATGACGCGCGGCTCGACCGTCAGTCGCGCGAGGGGCGGCAATTGGTCGCCGACGCCGGGGCGGCTGGCGTCTCCTTCCTTCACGGTGCGACGCTGTGGGCGGCAAGCCTTGATCCCGATGGTGCGCCGGTCGTCTATCTGGCCGATGGGCAGAACGCCCGTGCGGTCCGGCCCCGGCGGCTGGTGCTGGCGATGGGGGCGTATGAGCGCCCCTGGGCGGTGCCGGGCTGGACGCTGCCGGGGGTGATGACGTCCGGGGCCGCGCAGACGCTGCTGCGCGCTTATGCAAGCGCACCCGGCCGGCGCGTGCTGGTGGCGGGCAACGGCCCGCTCAACGTCCAGGTCGCCGCCGAGCTGGCGCGCACCGGCGTCGAGGTGGTGGCGCTGGTCGAGGCGGCGGCGGCCCCCGGACTCCGGCAAGGTGCCGATCTCGCGCGGATGGCGCTGTCCGCGCCCCGGCTGGTGGCGGACGGCGTGCGCATGACCGCGCAGCTGCGCCGCCACGGCGTTCCGACATTTCATGGCCATGTGGTGACGCGCATGGCCGGGGACGGGCGCGTCGAAACGGTCGAGATCGCCCGCATCGGTGCCGATGGCATCCCCGATCCGGCGACCGTGCGCAGCTTTGCGGTCGATGCCGTGTGCCTTGGCTATGGTTTTCTGCCGCAGGTCGAGGCGGCACGCGCGCTCGGCTGCGCGGTTGCCGCCGATCCGCGCGGCGGGCTGATGGTCGTGCGCGACGATGATGGCGCGACATCGGTGCCCGGTGTGCGGGTGATCGGCGATGGCGGGGGGCTGGGCGGGGCGCGCATCGCGCTTGCCCAGGGCGTGATCGCCGCCGCCGCCATCGCAGCCGAACTGGGGGGTGCCGTGCCCGCGCCGGATGTCGGCCGGGCACGGGCCGATCTGGCGCGGCATCGCCGGTTTCAGACTGCGCTGTGGCGGATCTATGCCGTTCCGCACCTGCCCGATCCGCCGGCCGAGGCGCTGGTCTGCCGCTGCGAAAGCGTGACCGCCGCGGCCGTCGATGTCCTGCGGGACACGGGGGCGGCCGATCTGGCGGCGATCAAGCGGGCGACCCGCGCCGGCATGGGGGCCTGTGGCGGCCGCTATTGCACGACGCTCATTGAGGCGCGGCTGGCCGCTGCCCAGGCACCGGGCGGATTTGCCCCGCGTGCGCCGTTCAAGCCGGTGACCATCGGCGAAATCGCCTCGCTGGCCCAACCATGATCGCCCGGCTGCTGCACCTGATGCTGATCGCGCTCGTGGTCGTCGTCGCCGTGCCGGCATCGGCGCGGACAATCGACGAGATCCGCCGGTCGGGCGAGATCCGGATCGGCGTCAATCCCAATTTCCCGCCGATGAGCAGCTATGGCGACGACAATCAGCTGAGCGGTTTCGACGTCGATGTCGCCCGCCGGCTGGCCGCCGCGCTCGGCGTCCGGCTCGCGCTGGTGCCGACCGAGGCGGCGCAGCGTGTGCCGTTCCTCGTGTCCGGGCGGATCGACGCGTCGATGGGCGCATTGACGATCACGCCGGAACGGCAGGCGCTGATCGACTTCACCATCCCGCTGCATTCCGAGGCGATGGGCGTGATCACCACCGACCGGGTCACCGCGGCCCGCTGGGAGGATCTGAACCGCCCCGACATCACCCTCGTCAACATGCGGGGCAACCAGTCGGTCGAGGTGCTGCGCGGCAAGCTCCCGCTGCCGCGCCGCCTGCTGGTCGACGGCAATGCCGATGCGATCCGCGCGATTGCGCAGGGGCGGGCGGACGCACTTGTCGAGAATACCGATTTCTTCCTGGGGTTCACCCGGCTCTATCCCGATGTGAAATGGCGGGTGCTGCCCGAACCGATCTTTGCCGCCTGGTGCGGGATCGGGGTCGCCAAGGGCAATCACGGCCTTCAGGCCGCGCTCGACCGGGCATTGCACCGGCTGCACCGCGACGGGACGGTCGCCGGGCTGTGGCGGCGCCATTACGGCGCGGACATGAGCGTGGCGGTGGGCGCGGCGCAGATCGCGCCGGCGCTGCTGCCCCGCCCGGCCGCTGCGGCGGTCGCGCCCGGATACCGGCTCGACTGGGCACCGGTGCTTGCGCAGCTGCCCTATCTGCTCGGCGGCGCGCTGGTGTCGTTGCAGATCGCGTTCCTTGCCTTCTGGGCGGGGGCGGCGATCGGCCTCGCCGGTGCGGTCGCGCTGCTCTATGGCGGGGCCGGGCTGCGGCGCGGCGTCGGCGGCTATGTCGCGCTGTTCACCAACACGCCTGCGCTCGTGCAGATCTTCCTGCTTTACTATGCGCTGCCCGATGCGGGCATCAAGCTCGGCTCGTTCACGGCGGTCGCCATCGGGCTGACGCTCAACGCCGGGGCCTATCTGACCGAGATCATCCGCGCCGGCGTCGCCTCGGTGCGCCGGTCGGAGCTGGAGGCGGCGGCGGTGCTGGGGCTGGGCCGGGCCGATCTGCTTGTCCATGTCATCCTGCCGCACGTCATGCGCACCGTCTATCGCCCGCTGGCGTCGTTCTTCATCGTGCTGGTGCTGGGCAGTTCGATGGGCGCGCTGTTCGGGGTCGAGGAGCTGACCGGCCGGGCGATCAACATCAGCACCGCCAGCCTGCGCACCATCGAGACATTCACCATGGCCGGGCTGATCTACATCGCGCTTACCCTGATCGCCTCGGCGGCGCTGGCCGCGGTCGGCCGGTCGCTGTTCCGGGTTCCGGCGGGGGGCGGCCGATGATCGACGCGATCCTGGCCGCTGCGCCGCGTTTCTTCTCGCTCGGCACGGCCGAGTTCCTGATCGGCGCGCTGCTCCGCACGCTGTGGATGACGGTGATCGGCTGCGGCCTCGGCTTCGTCCTTGGCATGGGCATCGCCGTGCTGCGCCGGTCGCGGATGCGGGTGCTCGCCCCGGCGCGGGTCGTCGCCATGCTCGCGGTCGAGACGTTCCGCCGGCTGCCCTTTCTGGTGATCCTGATCCTCGTGCTGTTCGCCACCCAGATCCTTGCCCCGGGGCTGTCGCTGCTCGGCATCGCGACGGTTGCGATCACGCTCGGGGCCACGGCCTATTTGTCGGAAATCATCCGCGCCGGGTTCGATTCCGTCCCGCGCCAGCAGGTCGAGGGGGCGGAAGCGCTCAATTTCTCGGCCAGCCAGACGCTGTTTCTGGTCGTGCTGCCGCAAAGCTGGCGGGTGATCCTGCCGCCGGCGGCGGCGTTCATGGTCATGTTCGTCAAGGACACGTCGCTCGCCTCCTATCTGGGCGTTGTCGAACTGACCTTTGCCGGCAAGATCCTCGTCAACCGCGGCTATCCGCCGTCGCTCGGCTTCGGCGCGGTCCTGCTGCTTTACTTCGCGCTGTCCTGGCCGCTCGGGCGGCTGGCGCGGCGGCTGGAGACCCGACTTGCACCATCTCGACATCCATGACCTGAAGGCCAGCTATGGCGGCAAACCGGTGCTGCACGGCGTCACTTTGTCTGCCGACAAGGGTGAGGTGGTCAGCCTGATCGGCCCGTCCGGATCGGGCAAGAGCACGTTGCTGCGCGTCCTGATCGGCCTGACCCCGCCCGATGGCGGCACTGTCTGCGTGGCCGGCGAGGGGGTGGATTACGGCCACCGCGCCGGGCTGCGCGCGCTGCGCCGGCGCATGTCGATCGTGTTCCAGCAGTTCAACCTGTTCCAGAACATGACCGCGCTCGACAATGTCGCCATCGCCCCGATCAAGGTGCATGGCGTGCCCCGGCGCGAGGCCGAGGCGCGGGCGCTCGATCTGCTCGCCAGTGTCGGCATGGCCGGCCACCGCGATCATTATCCCGAACAGCTGTCAGGCGGGCAGCAGCAGCGTGTCGCGATTGCCCGCGCGCTGGCGGTCGAGCCGGAAATCCTGCTGCTCGACGAGGTGACGTCGGCGCTCGACCCCGAACGCGTGGGCGAAGTGCTCGACACCATCCGGACGCTGGCCGGCAGCGGCATCACCATGCTGCTGGTCAGCCATGAAATGGCGTTCGTCCGCGAAATCTCGACCCGCGTGGTGATGATGGATGCGGGTCAGGTGGTCGAAACCGGCACGTCCGAGCAGATTTTCGGCGCGCCCGAGCAGGCGCGCACCCGGTCGTTCATCGGCTCGATCATCCGCCACGCGGGCTGAATGCATCAAGATCGAGGCCAAGCGGGCAGGGCCTGCCCTGGACCTGGCTGGCGATCGACCGCGCCGCCGCCGGCCCGCCGGTAAAGCCCATCCACGGGACATAGTTGATGAACGCGCCCGGCGACTGCGGCAGTTCGCCCAGAATCGGCAGCCAGTCCGCCGTGCCGTTGACGAACGCCGCCCAGCTGCGCACCAGCCGCAGGCCGGCAATGCCCGGCACGACCCCGCAGGCCACGGCCAGGTTGCGCGACAGATTGTCGATGCTGACGACCGGCCGGCCGGCCTGATCGAGGTCCGCGGCCCAGCCCCCGCCGATCAGGATGCTGCCGACACGGGTCTGCTTCATCGTCAGCTTTTCGCCCGCGCAATAAACGAGGTGCGGCACCAGCGGCTCGGCCGGTTCGGTCACGCTCACCTGAATCGGAAACGCCTCGATCGCGAGCCGCGCACCCAGCGCTGCCGCCAGCGTGCCGGTTTCGGACCCGGCCGCGATCACGATGCGCGGGGCCTGCCATGCGCGCCCGCCGGCGGCGACGGTGTAGAGCGGCCCGTCGCGCCGGATCGTCGCCGGCCCGCCATGCGTCTCGATCACCGCCCCGGCGGCGCGCGCGGCCGCGGCATAGGCGGTCGCGACCAGCAGCGGATTGGCCTTGCCCTCAATCGGGCAAAAGGCCCCGCCCATGATCTTCGGGGCCAGATAGGGCGCGCGTGCCCGCACCGCGCGCTCGTCGAGCAGTTCGACCGGCAGGCCCGCCGCCCGCTCGATCTCCGCCTTGGCCTCGATCTCCGCCATCTCGGTCGCATCGGCACCGACCAGCAAGCCGCCGCCAAAACCGATTTCGAGATCGGCCCCCAGATCGTCCTCGAGCGTCTTCCAGAGCCCAAGCGAGGCGATGAACAGCCGCACCGCCGGGCTGAAGCTGCGCGCCCAATCTGCCCCCAGATGCCGGAACGGATCGTGCGGGATCTGGGCATGCAGGCTGCCGGCATTGGCGCTCGATGCGAGGCCGTTGACCGATGCCCGTTCGACCAGCCGGACGCGGACGCCGTCGCGCGCGAGATAGCAGGCGGTCGCGCATCCCGCGATTCCGCCGCCGATCACGATCACATCATCGGCGCCGGCAACGCGGCCGCCGGCCCGGATTCCAGCGTCAGCAGCCATCAAATCTTGCCCGGCGGAGCGGCATTTGCATCGATCCCGTCTTGTCAGCGAAAAAGTGGGCGCTATTGTTACAAATGTTCGCAGAACGCATCAATGGGCAAAGCCATCGGGACAGGGTGGCCGAGCCGCAGCTCAGAAAGCAGGGACCAATGAAGACATTCCGCGGCAGCTACACCGTCGCGGTCACGCCGTTCAATGCGGACGGCGCTGCGGTGGATACAGGGGCGCTCAAGGGGTTCATCGACTGGCAGCTGGAATGCGGCGTGCCCGGCATCATCATGCTCGGCACGACCGGCGAGTTCCTGACCATCAGCCCCGAGGAACGGCGGCTGATCGTCGAGGAAACGGTGCGCCATGTCGACGGGCGGATGGATGTTCTGGTCGGCACGATGGACGCCTATACGCCGCGCGCGGTGGCGTTCAGCCGCGAGGCCGAGGCGCTGGGCGCCGACGGGCTGATGATCATCCCGCCTTATTACTACACGCCCACCGATGACGAGATCTTCGCCTATTACCGCGCGATCTGCGAGGCGGTGAGCGTCCCGATCATGCTCTACAACAACCCGGTCACGTCCAACCGCGACATGAGCGCGGCGCTGGTCGCCAAGCTGACCGATGCATTCGAGCAGGTCCGCTACATCAAGGAAGCGAGCATGGACGTCGCCCGCGTGTTCGACATTGTCGAACAGACGCATGGCAAGATGAACGTGTTCGCCGGCGAGCGTCCGGTCGAGAGCTTCCTGCTCGGCGCGGTCGGCTATGTGAACCCTTATGGCAATTATCTGCCCTATTCGACGACGCGGATGTGGCAGCTGCTGGAACAGGGCCGCATCCATGACGCGACCGCGATCCAGGCGCTTGTCCACAAGGCCGACAAGATCATCGCCGAAGGGCATCCGACCTATGGCCATCAATGCTATTCCAAGGCGCTGGCGGCGGCGGTCGGCCATCCGGTCGGCGATGTGCGTCCGCCGCTGACGCGCTTCTCGGAGCTGGGCGACGAGGGCCGGCAGCGGCTGAAGGCGATCCTTGCGATCTTCGAGCAGATCGACGCGCTGATGGCCGATATCGACGCGCGCAGCCAGGACATGGAAAGCGCGGCGGCGTGAACCCGGACACGGCGCTGTTCGCGCCCTTTGCCTGCCGCGGCGCGACCTTCCGCAACCGCATCATGCTGTCGCCGATGTGCCAGTATGTCGCCGAGGATGGTCACGCCACGGCCTGGCACCGCGCGCATCACGCCCGCTTCGCGCTGGGCGGCCTTGGTGGCGCGGTGCTCGAGGCGACGGCGGTGACGCCCGAAGGGCGGATCACGCCGGGCTGTCTGGGCATCTGGTCCGATACGCATGTCGCGGGGCTGGCGGAGATTGTCGGCACCTATCACGATCACGGCGTCACCGTCGGCATCCAGCTGGCCCATGCGGGCCGCAAGGCAAGTGCTGCGGTGCCGTGGGACGGGGCGCAGCCGCTTCCCGCCGACGATCCCCGGGCGTGGCAGGCGCTGGCCCCGAGCGCCGAGCCGTTTCTCGATGGCTGGCCCGTGCCTCAGGCGATGGACGAGGCGGCGATCGAGGCGGTGATCGATGCGTTCGTGGCCGCCGGGCTGCGCGCGGTCGCCGCCGGCTTCGATTTTGTCGAGGTGCATGGCGCGCACGGCTATCTGCTGCACAGCTTTGTCTCGCCGCTCAGCAACCGCCGCAATGACGGCTGGGGCGGGGACGAGGCCGGGCGCTTCCGGCTGCCGCTTGCCATTGTCGCGCGGCTGCGCGCGGCGCTGCCGCCGGCGATGCCGATCTTCTACCGGCTGTCGCTGTATGACGGCGTTGCGGGCGGGCTGGTGGTCGACGACATGGTCCGGCTGGCCGCCGCGCTCAAGGCGGCCGGGGTCGATGTGGTCGATTGCTCGTCGGGCGGCGTGCGCGGCAGTTCCGGCGTCGCCGACATGCCGCCTGGGCCGGGCTATCTGGTGCCGGCGGCCGGGCGCGTGCGCCGCGAGGCGGGGGTTGCGACCATGGCGGTCGGGCTGATCGTCACGTCGGAGATTGCGGCGGCGGCGGTCGACCGGGGCGAGGCCGATCTGGTCGCCATCGGCCGCGAGCTGCTGGCCGACAGCAACTTTGCCTATCGCGCGGCGATGGAGCTGGGCGTGCCCGACGCGCACAAGCTGCTGCCGCGCAATTATGCGTTCTTCCTCGAGCGTCGAAAACTTCGCGAAAGATAGCCCATGACCCGGTTTGCCGCCCTTCTGCTCAGTTCCCTGTCGCTCGTTCCTGCCGTTCCTGCTGGGGCGGAGGTCGCCACCCCGATGCTGCGCCAGCGCGCCGAGGCGCAGGACCGGCTGGTCAGGGCGCGGCTGGATCAGCTGGTGCCGCAGCTGATGCGCCGCCACGGTGTCGACATGTGGATTATCGTCGCGCGCGAATATGCCGAGGATCCGGTGCTGCGCACGATGCTGCCGGCGACCTGGATGTCGGCGCGGCGGCGGATGGTGCTGGTGTTTCACGACCGCGGCCCGGCGCAGGGGGTGGAGCGGTTCGCGGTCGCCCGCTATCCGGTCGGCGACTTTTTCACCGCCGCCTGGGATCCCGAAACCCAGCCCGACCAATGGGCGCGGCTGGGCGAACTGGTGCGCGCGCGCGACCCCAGGAAGATCGCCGTCAACATCTCCGAGGAAACCGGGCTGGCCGACGGCCTGACCGTCAGCCAGCACCGCCAGCTGCTTGCCGCATTGGGGCCGCTGGCCAACCGGGTGATCAGCCATGACACGCTGGCGATCGGCTGGCTGGAAACGCGCACGCCCGAAGACATGGCGGTCTATCCAGCGATCATGCGCGCCGCGCATGAGCTGCTTGAGGAAGGGCTGTCGGAACGCGCGATCGTCCCCGGCGTCACGACGACCGCCGATCTCGTCTGGTGGTATCGCGAGCAGCTGGCGGCGCGGAAGATGGATGGCTGGTGCCAGCCCAGCGTGACGATCCAGCGGCCCGACAAGGGCGGCCCGGCCATCGGCAATCAGACGGTGCCGCGCACCGACACCATCGAGCCGGGCGATCTCGTCCATGTCGATTTCTGCGCCGGCTATATGGGGTTGAAGACCGATACCCAGCAGCTGGCCTATGTGCTGCGCCCCGGCGAAACCGCGCCCCCGGCGGGGCTGGTCGCCGGCATGGCCGCCGCCAACCGGCTGCAGGACATTGTTGTTGCCAATTACCGCGCCGGCATCACCGGCAACGCCCTGCTGGCGGCGGCGCGCAAGGATGCGCTGGCCGCCGGGCTGACGCCGATCATCTACAGCCACCCGATCGGCCAGCACGGCCATGGTGCCGGGCCGTGGATCGGCCGCTGGGAAAATCAGGCCCCGCTGGCCGGGCTGGGCGATTACCGGATCAACGCCAACACCGCCTGGTCGATCGAGCTGGCGGCGATGCACAAGGTGCCCGAATGGGGCGGGCAGGAGGTGCGGTTCGCGCTGGAGGTCGACGGGTTTTTCGACGGCAACAGCTTTCGCTGGATCGACGGCCGCCAGACCCGCCTGCACCTGATCCCGCGCCAGCCTGCGCCCTGAACCGGGCGACCCTGAAGCCCGGACGGCCGATCCGCTGTTATCGGATCGGCCGCGCCCTATCTGGGGTCAGCGCATCTTCCTGACCTGATCGTCCTTGCCGGTCATTTCCCAGCGGATGAGCGCGATGGGGATCACGCCCGCGGCGATGAAGCGGTCGTGAAACGCCGTCAGGTCGAACGCATCGCCCTTGGCATGGCGTTCCTCGGCCAGCAGCTGTTCGACCTGCAACTTGCCGAAATAATAATTCAGCCCCAGCCCCGGCTGCCGCAGATACAGCGCCATGTCGTAGATCGCGGTATCGTCGGTCAGCTCCATCCATTTGGGCGTCCGCCCGGTCAGCGAGGCCAGCGCCTCGTCAAAGCTCCATTCATTGGCCTGGGCGAGCAGTTCCGCGCGCAGCCGCGCGGCCCGGTTCGCCTGCAGCACATAATGGATCTCGCGCGCCTTGGGCCGGGTGTCGAGCCAGCCCGCCTGGAGCAGCATCTCCTCAAGGTAAAAGGCCCAGCCCTCAAGCCGGCCGCTGTCGAGAAAGCCCAGCCGCTCACCGCCGCGCAGCGGACGCCGGTCGCGCTGCTGATAGGCGCTGTCGAAGATGTGGCCGGGCAGATTGTGCGCGCGCAGGCTGCGCGGGTCGCGGTCCTCGGCCTCGCGGAAGAAATTGCGCGTGACCGGCGGGTCGAACGGGCCGGGCGCGGCGGGGTCCTGATTGGCCGGCATGACATAAGGCCCCTCGGGCGGGGGCACGGTCAGCCAGTCGGGCACGGTGAAGATCTTCTTCGCCTTCAGAAAGCCGAGCAGCTCGGTGTCCGCCTCGCGGCGCAGCGTCTCGAACGCATCGAGGCTGGTCACCGGCGCGATCATCGGGCTGCCGCGATGCTCATGCTCCTCGATCGCGAGGAACGCCATGCTGCGTTCCCATTCCCGCTCGCCCAGCACCATCATCTCGTCGGTGGTCCAGGGGTAGAGAAGGACGTGGCGCAGATACCAGTCGAACTCGGCCTTGCCGATGCCCGCCTTGGCCGGGACATGGGGCAGCCGGCCCTCCAGCCATGCCGCAAAGCCATCGGATGCGCGGGCGGCGGCCTGGGCCGCCGGGGCGAGTTCGGGATGATGGGCCTTGAGCTGCACCGCCATCCGGCGCAGCACGCGCGCCTCGATCCGGTGATGGGCGATGCCGAGCTTTGCCAGATCGCCCCGCAGGTCGGTGAGCGTGGTCCGCGCCGTCGCCAGCACGCCGGGGATCGCCCGCAGCCGGGCGGCCAGCGTCGCCCGCGCCGCACGGTCGGTAAGCGGCAGGCGGGGCGGGGCGAAGGCGCTGGGTGCCTTGGGCCCCCAGCCGAGATCGAGCGTCGACCACCAGACCGGATCGCGCGCCCATGGCCGGAGCGTCCGGTGTTCGAACGCCACGCCGCGCATCTCGGCTAGCGCGATCATCAGATCGACCCGCTCGGGGATCGGCCAGCCGCTGTCGTCCATCGCTGCGATCCGCTTGACCGCGTCCTCGGCCGCGCGCGCCCGCGCCGCCAGCGCCGCCTCCGACACGTCGGGCGCATGATCGCGGACCGGTATCGTCACCGCCGCGCGCGCCGACTGATAGAGGCTGACCAGATCCGCATGGGTGGCGGCGGCGGCCGCTGTCGCGCTGGCGCTCGCGACCAGCATGGTCGTGGTTGCCAAAGCGCGGAGAAAACCTGTCTTCATCTGTCGAATCCCCTGTTGCGGTTACAGGGAAACATGCCCACGATGCGAACGCAAGTTCGCAGTGCGGCTAAATCGGAGGTTGGCGACATGGAAAATCCGCCCTGGGCGATCGAGGAAACGGAATGGCGTGCGCTGATCGGGCGCGTCCGTGCCGGCCGGTCGCTGCAGCCGCCATCCTGGCCGGGCAATGCCCCGTTCGCGGTCGCGCTGTCTTTCGACTGCGACCATGAATCGTTTGAAATCGGCGGCGGCGGCCGCGCGGTCGGCCGGCTGGCCTGGGGGGAGTTTGGCCGCCGGGTCGGGGTGCCGCGCATCCTGGCGGCGCTGGCGCGCAATCAGGTGCCGGCCAGCTTCTTCATGCCGGCTTTGTGCGCGCAGATCGACCCGGACGAGACGCGGCGCATCGTCGCGGCCGGCCATGAGGTCGGGCTGCATGGCTGGGTGCATGAGAATAACAGCCTGCTCGACCATGCGACCGAGCGTGACCTGATGCTGCGCGCGCGCGACGTGCTGGCCCCGCTGATCGGTGCGGACCCCGCGGGCTTCCGCTCGCCCAACTGGGATTTGTCGCCGCACACCATCGCGATCGTCGCGGAAATGGGGCTGGTCTATGACAGTTCGTTGATGGCCGACGAGACGCCCTATGAGCTGCTGCTCGACGGCCGCCCGACCGGCATTGTCGAGGTGCCGGTCGAATGGCTGCGCGACGATGCCGTCTATCTGATGTTCAACCGCACGCCGGCGACCCGGCCATGGATGACGCCCGACGATGTCCACCGCATCTTCCGCCGCGAGCTGGAAGCCGCCCATGCCGAAGGCGGGCTGTTCCAGCTCGTGCTGCATCCGTTCGTGATCGGCTATCGCTCGCGCATCTGGATGCTGGAGGCGCTGATCGAACAGGCGCGCGACCTGGGGGCGTGGTTTGCCACCCACGAACAGGTCGCGCGCTGGTGCGGACGGGGGCTTGGTCCAGTCTAGCGCATTTTTCGAGCCGGGCCGGATCTGCCGGCGACCCGGAAAATGCGCCAACTGAAAGGTTCAGCGTTGCCGATCCGATGCAATCGGATCGGCGTCGCTAACGCCGAGCTTGTCGAGCTCGTCGGTGGCGCCGAGCATCTGCCAGCGGATGAGCGGCACCGGGATCATGCCATAGCTGTTCAGCTCGTCGAAAAAGTCCTTCACCCGGAAGTCCTTGCCGCGCTTTTCCGCGACTTCGGTGATCAGCCGTTCGATCATCGCCTTGCCGGTGATATAGCTCGGGCCATAGCCGGGCAGGCGCAGATACATTTGCTGTTCAAAGCCGAGCAGCGGCAGGTTGGGCGACATCCAGCCATTGGGCGTGCGGCTGACCTGCATCGCCATCGCGGCATCCAGATCGATCATGTTCGCCTGCGCATAGAGCGAGGCGAGGCCGCGCGCCGCGCGCTGGGCCTGCATGATCCACACGATCTCGCGCGCGCGGGGATCATCGTCGAACAGGCCGGCATTGAGCATCAGCTCTTCCATCGCCGTCGCCATGCCTTCAGCCCGGCTGACCCAGACATTATAGAGCAGCGGGCCGCGCCGGATCGGGCTCGGATGCGGGTCGGCCGCCATGTTGGCCAGATCCCACCAGTGATAGAAATGGGTCCACAGCGTCATCGGCGCGCGGTGCATGGCGATGTGGAAGAAATTCTGCTGTTCGGGCGGCACATAGCTGCCGATGCGCGCGAGCAGCGCCGGTTTCATATAGTCGCGCACCGTCAGGATCTGGCGGTCGTCCATGAAGCGCAGATATTTGTCGACTGCGGCGCGCGCCTGCCGGTCATATTCGGCCGGGCTCTGCGCGCCGATCAGCGGCGGCAGGGCGCGGTTGCGATGCTCTTCCATCCGCAGCGCGGCATGCGCGCGGTCCAGCTCGCGCTGGAGGATCGCGACTTCGTCCTCCCAGGTCAGCGGCGAACGCTGCACATGCTTGAGGAACCAGCTATATTCGGCCTTGCCGACGCCCGACGGGCCGGTTTTCTTCGGGGCCTCGGCCTTCACCCAGTCAAGAAACTCGCGGGTCGCGCCGGTCGCGGCCTCGACCGCGCGGCGCAGCGCCGGATTGCCGCCCGCGACCTTGGTGCGCAGCTCTTCCAGCGCGGTCAGCTGTTCGCCGATGGTGACGATGCTCGCCTTCCACAGATCGCGGGTATTGCCGGTCAGGTTGCCGCGCGCCTGGGTGAGCAGGGCGGGGATATGCGCCAGTTCGCCGGCCAGTTTGCGTTCGGCCGCCGCGTCGAGCGGGAAGCTGTAGGTCCACAGCTCCACCGGCATCGGATGCACCGGGCCTTCATGCGCGGGCGTGTCGCTCTGCGCCGTCCAGATCGAGACATACCAGGCCGGGTCGCGCCGCCAGGGCTGGGCGATGCGCAGGTCGAAATCCAGCCCGTTCATTTCCGAACGCACCAGTTCGCGGTCGACCTTCTGGGCGATCGTCCATTTGGCCGCCGGCAGCCGGTCAAGCCGCGCGCGCAGCTGTTTCAGCGCTTCCGCCTGCCGGGCCAGCGCCGGGGCGGTGAAATCGGGCGCGCCGCCGCGCACCTCGCCCTTTTGCAGCTGGCGCCACTGCGTGAACAGGCTCTCCAGCGTGTCAGGCTGCGCGGCCAGCGCCGGCGGGGCCATCATCATGGCCAGCGCCGCAAACACAACAAGCTTCATTCGCGTCGTTCCTCCCCTTGATGGCCGCACGGCGATCAGCATCGCCTGCGGCCCTTGAGCCAGCGTCCGACCAGCACAGCCCCGCTGCACAGGTCGGTCATGGTCATGTCGAAACCGGCATCGGCCAGCCGCGCACATGCGGCAGCGGCCTGGCCGGCATCGGGCGCTGCCCGCACCAGATCGGCCAGCCGCGCGCGATGTTCGCGCCAGTCGGCGGCGAAGCGATCGACAAGCGCGGGATCGGGCTGCGCGGCAAGCGCGCGCGCATGATGATAAAAGCCCTCAAGCAGGGCGGTGTTGCCGGCTGTCCGTTCCGCCGCGATCACCTCGCGCAGCAGCGGGGCGAGGGCATCGGGCCCGCGCGCGATCGCGGCAAAGCCGCCCAGATCATGATCGATCCAGTCGGCCTGGGCGATCTGTTCGCGCGCCTGCCGCACGACCGCACCGTCGGCGGCATGGAGCAGCCATGCGATCTCGCCGCCGGTGACGCGCGCGGCCTCGTCAACCGCGTCGTCCAGCCCGGCATATTCAACGCCGAACTGGCTGACGACCAGATCGAAGCTGCGATCGGCAAAGGGCAGACGGCGGAGATCGACGCCGCCGAGAATCCGTGCCTCCGGGGTCTGGATCGCGCCCTGATCGGCAAGGTCGACGCCGGTCGGCGACTCGATCCCGGCCGCCGCCGCCATTGCCAGCACCGCGCCGCGGCCGCAGGCCAGATCGAGCAGCCGGGTCGTCGCCGGCCGCCCGGCGAATATTGCCTGCCAGCCGGCAGCGATCACCTGCTGCGCGGCCGGCGGAAACGCCGCCGTGCAGCCGTCGCGCGCGCTCCCGCGCCAAAAGGCGCTCCAGAGCATTGCCTGCTCCGTGTCTCCGCTGCCGCCGGGCCGGTTTGCCATGACCGTTATCTGGCACGGCCGCGCCGCCTGTGCCAGCGCATTCTGTTCGCTGTGCGAAATTGCGTGCGCAGGGCGCGCATAACGATTGACATGGTTCTGTAATGGAGCGACGGTGCGCATAGCGGCAGTCTGTTCGCAGTATGTGCGTCTAGCGAACAAATATAAAAACCGCATTCGTTCAGGGTGGACCCAGCATCAACAGATTGAAAAGGGGGGCGAATATGGCCATTTCCAGTCACGAAAGCAGCGGGATCCGGGGCGTGACGCTTCGTGCCGCATTGCTTGCATCCACGCTCGCCGGCGCATTCGCCGCGACGCCTGCGCTGGCGCAGGACGCCGCGCCGCCCGAGACTGCCGCCGCCAACGCCGATGCCGGTGACATCGTCATCACCGGGTCGCGCCTGCAGCGCCGCGATCTGGTCGCGAACAGCCCGATCACCACGGTCGGGGCCGAAACCCTGCAAGCGCAGGGCGCGGTGACGCTCGAACAGTCGCTCAACCAGTTTCCGCAGCTCGTGCCCGACACGACAAGCAGCACCAACCAGAGCGGCGGCTCGGGCATCCTGTCCGTCGACCTGCGCAGCCTTGGCGCGGTCCGCACGCTCGTGCTGGTCGATGGCCGCCGCTACATGCCCGGCGACGTGACCGGGCTGACCGATCTGGCGCTGATCCCCGATCTGATGATCGAGCGCGCCGAAATCATCACCGGCGGTGCCTCGGCCGTCTATGGCTCGGATGCGGTCGCCGGCGCGGTCAATTTCGTGCTCAAGCGCAACTTCGAAGGCGTGGCCGCGCAATATCAATATGGCGAGGCGGACCGGGGCGACGGCGCGTCGCACAAGGCCGACCTGCTCCTGGGCGCGAACGTCTCCGAAGGCCGGGGCAACATCACCGGCTATTTCTCCTACACCAGCCGCGATCAGGTGCTGATGGGCGACCGCGCCTTTTCGGCCAATCCGGTGCTGGCCGATGCGCAGGGCCGTTTCCAGCCCTTCGGCTCGGGCAATATTCCCGGCGGCCTGATCGGCATCAACAGCACCCAGATCCCGCAGCTGACCGGGGTGCCGGATCTGAACAATGCCAGCGGTGCCTGCCCGGTTGCCAATGTCGGCATCCGGTTCGGCGCGCAGGGCGAGCCCTTGCCCTTCTGCCGCCCGCGCGACCAGTTCAATTACGCCGCGCCGAACTTCCTGCTGCGCCCGCTCGAGCGCTATCAGGCGGCGCTCAACGCGCGCTATGAAATCACCCCGAACGTCGAGCTCTACAGCCAGTTCTTCTACGGCAAGAAGGTCAACTCGTTCCAGCAGGCGGCTGAGGCGGTCAACCCGTCCAGCTCGGGCCAGCAGGCGGGCACGGTGCTGATCCCCAATGCCGACACCAACCCGCTGTTCACCTCGGCCCAGCGCACATTCTTCGCGGCCAATCGCGGCTTTTTCGATCCCGATGGCGACGGCGTGTTCACGCTGCGCAATGTCGGCCGCCGGTTCGAGGAATTCGGCCCGCGCACCGTCGAGTTCACCACCGACGCCTTCATGATCTCGACCGGGCTGCGCGGCAGCCTTGATCTGTTCGGCAACAGCTGGCGGTGGGACACCTTCTACCAATATGCCCGGACCGACGAGCGCCAGGTGCGGTTCAACCTGCTGTCGCGCTCGCGCACCACGGCGGGTCTCGACGTGGTGGTGGTGAACGGCCAGCCGGCCTGCCGCAACCGCGAGATTCCGGGCTGTATCCCGGTCAACATCTTCGGCACCCAGACGCTCACCCCGGCCCAGGCCAATTTCCTGAGCGTCAACACCTCGACCGACAGCCGCTTCACCCGCGAAGTCGCCGGCGGCACGCTGGCGGGCGACCTGTTCGATCTGCCGGCGGGTGCCGTGTCCACGGCGGTGGGCTTCGAATATCGCCGCGACGGTTTTTCGATCACGCCTGACGAAGTTGCGCTCAGCAACGATCTGGCGGCGATCAACGTCGCGCCGGTCGTCAACTCCGGCGCGTTCAGCGTGAAGGAAGTGTTCGGCGAAATCCGCATCCCGGTGCTTAAGGACCTGCCGCTGATCAAGTCGCTGGCACTGGAAGGTGCCGTCCGCTTCTCCGACTATTCGACGATCGGCAGCGTCGTGACCTGGAAGGGCGCGGTCGACTGGGAAATCACCGAATGGGCGCGGTTCCGCGGCAATTACAGCCGCGCCATCCGCGCGCCCAACCTCAACGAGCTGTTCGCGCCGGTGTCACAGGGCTTTATCGGCGGGCGCGACCCGTGCGTGCGCACCAGCAACCCCACCGCCGCGCAGAAGCAGGTCTGTCTGGCCCAGGGCGTGCCGGCGCAGTTCATCGACACGCTTGAAGTCGCGCAGAGCCAGGGCTTCGACGTCCAGTCGGGCGGCAACATCAATCTGCGCGAGGAAACGGCGGACACGCTGACCCTTGGCCTCGTGTTCACGCCGATGCGCGGCCTGTCGGTCACGCTCGACTATTTCGACATCACCGTCAAAAACGCGATCTCGCAGGTCGACGCGCAGACGCTCGTCAACAACTGCTTCACGACGCTCGACACTCAGGGGCCGTCCTGCCAGTCGATCACGCGCAACAGCTCGGGCAACATCCTGTCGGTGCGCGCGCCGCTGCTCAACATCGCCGAACGGCAGGTGCGCGGGCTCGATGTCGGGGTGAACTACACCTCGGCGACGCCGTGGCTCAACTTCTGGGCCGAGGACAGCCGCCTGACCGTGCAGTTTGTCGGGTCGTTCCAGTTCAAGGACAGCAACATTCCGCTGCCCGGCGTCGCCTCGGTCGAATGCGCGGGCTTCTACGGCGGTCCGTGCTCGAGCGACGCGGTGCGCATCACGCCCGATTTCCGCGCCTTTGCCGGGCTGACCTACACTTCGGGCCCGGTCACCATCAACAACCAGCTCCGCTATATCGACGATCTGGAGCTGTCGCCGCTGTCGCCGCCGACCGAAAGCGGCACGCTGGGGGCCGAGACCTATTGGGATCTCTCGGTCCGCGCCAAGGTGTACAAGAATATCGAGCTGTTCGGCGGCATCAACAATGTGCTCGACAACCAGCCGCCGGTGATGGGCTTTGCCGCAGGCGGCGATTCCAACACCAACCCGCAGCTCTTCGACGTGATCGGCCGCCAGTATTTCATCGGCGCGTCGCTCAAGTTCTGATCTCGGGACCGGAAAGGGGAGGACCCATGGCTGCTCTGCGTTTCAAACTCCGGCATGCACTCGCGCTTGCTCTGGCGGTGACGGGGGCGGTGTCCCTGCCGGCACCGGCGCTGGCGGCGACTTCGGTCGCCGATCAGCCCGGGCCGCCGGCCGGGCAGGGCAGCTATGGCGACCTGCTGACGCTCTGGGCCGATTTTCTGGCCTGGCGCGATGCCCCGGCGGCGTCGCAGGATTTCAGCGCCGCCGCCGTGGCGGCCCGGCGCACGGCGATCGCCGGCTATCTGCGCCGGATGGAAGACATGAACGTCGCGGCCTGGGACCGGTCGCGCCAGGCCGACTGGCTGGCGGCGCGCAGCAAGATGGACGAGGTCAACTTCCTGCTGAACGTGTCGAAGCCATGGGAGCGCGATCCCGGTTTTTACGTCGACCAGATGCTGGAGGTGACGTTCACGTCGCTGCCGGCCAAGGGCGAGGCGCTGGCCCGGCTGCAAGCCGGGCTGCGCGCGATCCCGCTGCTCGTCGCCCGCGCCAAGACCCAGCTGCGCGACATTCCCGGCGACTATGCCGATCTGGCACTGCACAACCTGTCCAACGCCGATGGCGTCGGCCATGGCCATCCCTATCGCAAGGTGCCGCCGGCTGGGGTGATCGGCTGGTATGACGATCTGGAAGCGCGGGCGCGCACCGCCCAGCCGGCGCTGCTGAAGGACATTCGCGCGGCGCGGGCGGCTGCGCTCGACATGAAGGCATGGCTGACCGCCGGGCGGCCGCAGATGACCGCGCTTGCCGGTGTCGGCAAGGCGAATTTCGACTGGTATCTCAAGAACGTCAAGCTGCTGCCCTATACGGCCGACCAGCTGCTGGTGCTTGGCGACCGCGAGACCAAGCGGCTCTGGTCGATCCATGCGCTCGAAGAGCATCGCAACCGCAAGCTGCCCCGGCTGACGCTGCCGCAGTCCGAGGCCGAATATGAGGCCCGCCGGGCCGCGACCGACAAGCGCATCCGCGCCTTTCTGACCGGCGAGGAGATCATCACCATCCCCAGCGACATTGGCGAGCTGTACGTCAATGTGCCGTGGATCGTGCGCCCCAAGGGGCCGAATTTCTGGGAACAGGTCCAGTATCGCGATCCCAGCCCCGACTGGCTGCACGCGACGATCCCCGGCCATGCCTTTGACGGGCAGATGGCCAAGCGCGACACCCATCCGATCCGCGGCCGGATCAGCGACGGCGTCCGCGCCGAGGGCTGGGCCGTCTATCTGGAAGAAGGCGCGCAGCGGCTGGGCCTGTTCGAGGACACGCCCCGGGTGCGCGAGCTGATCGATATCTTCGGCATTTTCCGCGCGGTGCGGATCGCCGGCGATGTGAAGTTGCAGCTCAATCAGGCCAAGGTCGCCGATATTGTGCGCGAATGGCAGGCCTGGACGCCCTGGCTCGACGCTGATGTCGCGCGGGTCGATGCCGAAATCTATCTGCGCCGGCCGCCCGGCTATGGCCTTGGCTATACGGTCGGCATGATCGAAATGCAGAAGCTGCTGGCCGATGTCCGCCACCAGCAGGGCGAGGCGTTCGTGCTCAAGGATTTCCATGACCGCATCATGACCATCGGCCGCATCCCGATGTCGCTCATCCGCTATGACATGACCGGCTATGACGACGAGGTTCGCCACTTCTGGAGGCGCGATCCGATCCCCGGCAGCTGAACCCCGGCAGCACGACGGACGACGCGTCAACAGAGCGGGGGCGGGAGATTGCGATCTCCCGCCCCCTTTTCCGTGCGGTGGCGGTCAGAGCCCGCGGGTGATGGTCTGCGAGGCGGCGGTGAGTTCGGGCAGGATCTGGCGGCGCATATCCTCGACCGTCATCCGTGCCGAGGGGCAGCAGACGTTGAGCGCCGCCAGCACCCGGCCTTCGCCATTGCGCACCGGCACCGAGATCGAGCCAAGCCCGACTTCCAGTTCCTGATCGACGATGCTGTAATTCTCCAGCCTGACCCGGTCGATCTCGGCGCGCAGCTTGACCTTCGACACCACGGTGTGCGGCGTCAGCGGTTCCAGCTTCACCCGTTCCAGATAGCGGTGCAGCGCCTCGATCGGCTCGGCTGCAAGCAGCACGCGCCCGGTCGACACCGCATGGGCCGGCGTGCGGCTGCCGACGGTGATGCTGACATTGACCAGCCGTTCGGAGGTCGAGCGCGCGATATAGGTGACGTAATCGCCGGTCAGCACGGCGGCGAACACCGATTCCTGCAGCGTGCGCGACAGGTCGTTCATCACCGGCTGGACGACGTCCAGAATGCCCATCGACGACAGCGCCGAATAGCCAAGCTCCAGCACCTTGGGCTTCAGGCTGAACAGCTTGTTGTCCTTTTCCGCATAGCCTTCGCGGACGAGGGTGAGCAGGAAGCGCCGCGCCGTCGCCCGGGTCATGCCGGTTTCCCGCGCAATCTCGCTCAGCGTCATGCGGGGCCGGGCGCGGGTGAATGCCGAAATGACCTCCAGCCCGCGCGCGAGCGAGTTCACATAGTCCCGGTCGCTGCCTTCAGTTTCGAGGTCCGCTGCGTCCATTTCCACTCCCGTCATCCTCTGCGCCGCCGCCGCGGGGGCAGCCGGCCACGCCGTGCCTCGATACTGCGCTTCCCGCGCCGCGTCGATTCCTGTCCCGGACGCCGGTTGCAACCTTGCAACGCGGGATCAGGCGTCGCATACGGTCCACAATGCGCACAAATGTTCGTATAACGCGCTGACGACGTGAGAGCAAAGGACAAGCGATGATCGACCTCGCCCCCCCCGGCACCGCCGAACTTGACCGCCGGTTCGTATTCCACCCGTTCACGATGCTCGCCGACCATGAACAGGCGGGGCCGCCGGTGGTGATCACCGAGGGGCGGGGGGCCGTGCTGGTCGACGAGGAAGGCCGCAGCTATGTCGACGCGATGGCGGGCCTGTGGTGCGTCAATGTCGGCTATGGCCGGCGCGAGATTGCCGAGGCGCTGCGCGACCAGGCCGAACAGCTGTCCTATTGCCACGCCTTTTCATCGATGAGCAGCGACAAGCCGGCGCTGCTGGCGGCGCGGCTGATCGCGATGGCGCCCGAGGGCATGTCGAAGGTGTTTTTCGGCAATTCCGGGTCCGATGCCAACGACACCCAGGTCAAGATCGCCTGGTATTACAACAATGCGCTCGGCCGCCCGGCCAAGAAGAAGATCATAGCCCGCCAGCGCGGCTATCACGGCGTCACCGTGATGACCGCCGGCATGACCGGCCTGCCCGGGCTGCATGCCGGGTTCGATCTGCCGCTGCCGATGATTCGCCACACGCTGGCCCCGCGGCGGCTGTGGGAGGGCCATGGCCTGAGCGATGCCGAGCTGGTCGCCAAGCTGGTCGACGATCTCGAGGCGCTGATCGCCCGCGAGGGGGCCGACACCATTGCCGCCATGATCGTCGAACCGGTGATGGGCGCGGGCGGGGTGGTGCTGCCGCCCGAAGGCTATATGCCCGCGATCCGCGACATTCTGCGCCGCCACGACATTCTGATGATCGCCGACGAGGTCATTTGCGGCTTCGGGCGGCTGGGATCGATGTTCGGATCGCTGCTCTATGACATGCAGCCCGATCTCATCACCGTCGCCAAGGGGCTGACCTCCGCCTATTTCCCGCTGTCGGCCTGCATCGTGTCGGACCGGGTGTGGTCCGTGCTCAAGGACGGCGGGGCCCAATATGGCGCTTTCGGCCATGGCTATACCTATTCGGCGCATCCGCTGGGCGCGGCGGCCGCGCTCGCCAATCTCAACCTGATCGAGAATGAACGGCTGGTCGACCGGGTGACCGACCTTGGCGGCTATATGCAGCAGCAGCTGCACGCGGCGTTCGGCGATCACCCGCTGGTGGGCGAAGTCCGCGGCCATGCGCTGATCGGCGCGGTCGAGTTTGTTGCCGGCATCGGGGCCGACGGGCCGGTCGCGTTCGATCCCGCGCTCAAGGTCGCGCCGCGGATCGTCAAGGGCGCGCTTGAACGCGGGGTGATCGGCCGGGCGCTGCCGGCGGCGGACACCATCGCCTTTTCGCCGCCTTTCGTGATCGAACGCTATGAGATCGACCGCGCCGTCCAGGCATTCCGGGACGCCGCCGATCAGGTGCTTGGTGAACTGCGCGCGGCCGGGGCCTTCTGACAGGCAGACGGCTGCGCAGACCCGCAGGGCGCCCTGTCGACACGGCAGGGCGTCGGTTCGTTGAAGGGAGCGGGCAGCGGGATGGGGCGCTCCGGCATGGCCGGGGCGCCCCTCTTTTTAGAGCGTTTTCAAGCCGGGTTGAATC
>DBAW01000066.1 GCA_002291855.1 Sphingomonas sp. UBA1000 | reverse complement strand
GGGGGTGCGGGCCGGTGCCGTTCTTCCCAAACAAAAACACCCGGTGCCGTTCTTCCCAGCTAACGACCCCCGGTGCCGCCTCTCACCCCTGCTGCGCGGCGATGCGTTCGCGGACGCGCGCTTCGAGCAGGGTGAGCGGCATCGCCCCCTCGCTCAGCACCTCGTGGAACTGGCGCACGTCGAACCTTTTGCCGAGCGCGCGCTCGGCCTCTTCGCGCAGCCGCTGCCAGACGCCGTGGCCGACCTTGTAGCTGCACGCCTGCCCCGGCTGGGTGCAATAGCGTTCGATCTCGCGTTCGGTGCGCGGGCGGGCGAAACCGGTCGTCTCGACCATGTAATCGGCGGCCTGGGTGCGGCTCCAGCGGCGGCTGTGCAGCCCGGTGTCGACCACCAGCCGGGCGGCGCGGAACAGATAGGATTGCAGGAACCCCGCCCGCTCGACCGGGGTGCGATAGACGCCGGCCTCGTCGGCGATGCTTTCGGCATAGAGCGCCCAGCCTTCCGAATAGGCCGAAAATCCGCCCAGCTTGCGCAGCGTCGGAATATCCTTTGACTGCTGGGCCAGGCTGATCTGCAGATGATGCCCCGGCGTCCCTTCATGATAGGACAGCGCCGGCAGCGTGTATTTCGGCCAGTCGCCGACGTCCTTGAGGTTGATGAAATAGATGGCCGGGCGCGACCCGTCGAGCGAGGCGCCGCGGTAATAGCCGTTGGACGCGCCGTCCTGAATGTCGGCCGGCACCGCGCGGATTTCGAGCGGCTGGGTCGGCAGCGTCGCAAAGAAGCGCGGCAGCGCCGCCCCCATGCGCGCGACATCGGCATTCAGGCTTTCGATCAGCGCCGCCCGCCCGGCCGGCGTGTCGGGATAAAGCTGGTCGGGGCGGCGGTTGAGCTGGGCGAGCCGCGCGCCGACACTGCCCGTGCTCAGCCCCTGGCTCTTCAGGATCGTGTCCAGTTCCGCGCTGATCTCGGCCACCTGATCCAGCCCCATGCGGTGAACCTCGTCCGGGCTCATCGTCGTGGTCGTCATCTGGGCGAGTGCGGCGGCATAGATCGCCTCGCCATCGGGCACCCGCCACACGCCATCGCCGTCGCGCGTCGTCGGGCGCAGCGCGCGCAGCGCCGCGATCTGCCGGTCGAGCGCGGGCTGCACCTTGCCGGTCACGATCCGCGCCGCGCGCGTGCCCCAGTCCCCGGCCAGCCCGGCCGCCCGGGCGCGGGTGACGAGCGACATCACCATGCCGCCGCTCTCGACCGGCTGGCCGCGCAGCCGCGCCAGCTGGGCGAGCGTCAGGTCGAGCGACCAGCCGGGGGCGAGATAGCCGCGCGCCGCCTGCGCCTGCTGCTCGGCCGTGTCCTCGTCGAGCACGCGGGCAAAGGCCTCGAGCCGCGCCAGATAGGCCTCGGCATCCTCGGCGGTGCGGACCGTGTGCGCGGTGTTGAGGAAATCGGGGACCGAGAAATAGGCCCCGCCCTGCTGGAACAGGCGATAGGGGCGCACCACCGAATCCAGCCCGAACCGCGCGGGGGCGACCGTCTGGCCGTCAAGCTGGTAGATGACGACATCGAGGTTGAGCCGGTTGGCCGCCGACACCGCCTGCCGGTCGACGGCGCGCAGCGCAGCGAGCGCGGCGCGGGCGCGCGCCAGTTCATCGGCGCGGCGGGCGGCGGTGCGCGGTGCCAGCTGGGCCTTGAGCGCCGCACCCGCCCCGCGGTCGAGACCAAGCTGGGTCGCCAACTCGGGCGACCGCGCGACCGCTTCGGCAAAGATCCGCTCGAACAGCGCGCTCAGTGCAGCGTCGGCCGATCCGGCCTGCGCACGGAGTGGCGCGGGCAGCAGCCCGGCGGCCGCACCGCCAATGCCAAGCAGCGCGGCTGCGCCGAGAAACTCGCGACGGTCCATCCTTCTCTCCCCTTTTTTATCCGGCCCGCACCCGGACCTTAATCCTATGCGTCTGTAAATCCAGCCTGTTCGGGCCGTCCGGCGCGGCCGAGCAGCTCGGTCACATAATGGCGCGCGACCCGGCCCGAACGGGCACCACGCCGGATCGCGAATGCCAGCGCATCATCGGCGGCAAAATCCAGGTCGTTGGCGGCGCAATAGGCCGCGACAATCGCCAGATAGCCGTCCTGATCGAGCGCGTGAAAGCCAAGGCTCAGCCCGAACCGGTCGGCCAGCGCCAGCTGGTCATCGGCGGCGTCGCGCGGATTGGCGGCGGCGGCCTCCGCACCCAGATCGCGCGGCACGATATGGCGGCGGTTGGTGGTCACGCACAGCCGGACATTGGCCGGCCGCGCCTCCGCCCCGCCGTCCAGCAGCGCGCGCAGCAGGCGCGGCGCGGGGCTGTCGGCGGCAAAGCCCAGATCGTCGATGAACAGCATGAAGGCACGCGGCACGCCCTCGAGCAGCGCGAACAGCGCCGCCAGCCCCGCGCGATCGCCAGTCGCGGCCAGCCGGTCGCCCGCCACCTCAACCAGCGCCAGCGCCCCGCCCGCCGCCTGCACATCGGCGACCGCGCTTTTGGCGAGCGCGGATTTGCCCATGCCCTTCGCCCCCCAGAGCAGCATGTCATGCGCCGCGGCACCGGCGGCGAGCCGGGCGAGATTGGCGCGCACCGCCTGTTTCTGATCGTCGATCCCGGTCAGCAGCGGCAACGGCACCGGCCGAAAGCCGCGCGCCGCGACCAGCGCCCCGCCCGTCCAGAGATAGGCGGGATGGGCCAGCGGATCGGCCATCGCCGGCGGCGGGGGCGCGAGCCGTTCGAGCGCGGCGGCGATACGGGCAAGGTCGGCACTGGTCATGCCACGAACATAGCCGGGCACGCTCCGGCGTCACTCCCCCTTCCCGCCCGCCGCCGGCGAGGGAGCCGGGCAGGTCAGTCAGCCGCGCGCGGGTCCTCGCCGCGCAGGTCATGCGCCTTCATCAGATCATAGAGCGTCGGGCGGCTGATCCCCAGCAGCTTGGCGGTGGCCGAGATATTGCCTTCGGTGCGGGCAAGCGCGCGGCGGATCGCCGCCAGTTCGGCGGTCTCGCGCACCGCGCGCAGCGAGATCATCTCGTCCGCCGCCTCGGGCGCGGCAAGATCGAGATCGGCGGCGGTGACGCGCTTGCCATCGGCCATGATCACCGCGCGCTTCACCCGGTTTTCCAGTTCGCGGACATTGCCCGGCCAATGCCAGGCATCGATGGCGGCAACGGCATCGGCGGCAAGGCCGGTGACGCCCCGGCCCATGGCCTTGGCATGATGCGCAAGGAAATGCCGCGCCAGCAGCACCGGATCGCCGCTGCGGTCCTTGAGCGGCGGGATGCGCACGACGATTTCGGCCAGCCGGTAATAAAGATCCTCGCGGAACCGCCCCTCGGCGATCATCGCCTCCAGATTCTGATGGGTCGCGCAGACGATGCGCGCATCGACGGGGATCGCCCGCCGGCCGCCGACCCGCTCGATCACCCTTTCCTGCAGGAAACGCAGCAGCTTGACCTGAAGCGGCAGCGGAATGTCGCCCACTTCGTCGAGGAACAGGGTGCCGCCCTCGGCCTGTTCGATCTTGCCCTCGGTGGTGCGGATCGCGCCGGTGAACGCGCCCTTTTCATGGCCGAACAGCTCGGCCTCGAGCAGGTTTTCGGGGATCGCCGCGCAGTTGATCGGCACGAACGCGCCCTTGCGCCCGCTCTGCGCATGAACGGCGCGGGCAAGCAGTTCCTTGCCCGTCCCGCTCGCCCCCAGCAGCATCACCGCGACATTGGCGCTGCCCACGCGCTCGATCGTGCGCGCGACCGTCAGCATTTCGGGCGCGGCGGTGACGATCCCGCCCAGCACCGCCTGCCCCTCGGTCCGCGCGCGCAGCCGCGCCAGATCGGCCTCGATCGCGTGCAGGTGAAAGGCGCGCGACACGATCAGGCGCAGCGCATCGATATCGACGGGCTTGCGGTAGAAATCATAGGCCCCGGCGGCAATCGCGGTCATCGCACTTTCGGGCGCGCCATGCCCGGTCGCCACCACCACCTTCAGATCGGGCTTCAGGCGCAGCATTTCGGCAAGCGCGGCAAAGCCTTCGGACGTGCCGTCGGGATCGGGCGGCAGGCCCAGATCGAGCGTCGCCACCGCCGGCTCGTGCGCGCGCAGCGCCTCGATCGC
>DBAW01000195.1:566-11321 GCA_002291855.1 Sphingomonas sp. UBA1000 | reverse complement strand
CTCAGGCGGTTCGGCGAGAACAGCCGCATGGTTATGTGCGGCGATGCGCGCCAGGTCGACCTGCCCGATATCGGCAAATCGGGCCTGCCCGATGCGGTCGCGCGGCTGGACGGGGTGCGGGGGATTTCGATGATCCGGTTCGGTGCCGCCGATGTCGTGCGCCACCCGCTCGTCGGGCGGATCGTCGAGGCCTATGAGGGCGAGGGCGCCTGAACCGATGATCGATGTGGCAGTGCAGGTCGAGCCGGACTGGCTTGCGGCCGGGGACGCAGAGGCCAACACCGAATCGGCGTGGGAGGCGCTTGCCGAACGCGCGGTGCGCGCGGCACTGGCGGTCACGCCCGATGCCGGGCTGGCGGACGGCGCGACGATGGTCGAGGTGTCCGTCAGGCTGGCCGGCGATGCCGAGGTGCATGAACTGAACCTCAGCTATCGCCACAAGGACAAGCCGACCAATGTGCTGTCCTTCCCCATGCTGCCGCCCGATCTGATCGCCGCGATCGCGAGCAGCGACGCCAATACCGATGATGGCGAAGTGCTGCTGGGCGACATCATTCTCGCGCATGGCGTGTGCGCGGCCGAGGCCGCCGACAAGGGCGTCAGCCTGTCCGCCCATGCCAGCCATCTGATTGTTCACGGCCTGCTGCATCTGCTAGGCTATGACCATCAGGACGCGGCCCAGGCCGACGCCATGGAAGCGCTGGAGGGCGAGGCCATGGCGGCGCTCGGCCTGCACGCGCCCTATCACAGGGACGAACCGTAACCAGATGCCTGAGGATTCCAGTAGGAACGGCCACGCCGGCGAGACCGGTGGTGGCCGCTTGTGGAAGGGCCTGCGCGACATGCTCTTCGGCGCGGACAGCGAACCGACGCTGCGCGACCAGATCGAGGAAGCGATCGAGGAACATGAGGGCGAACCGGCCGAGGCCGGCGACCTCAGCCAGATCGAGCGCCAGATGGTGCGCAACCTGCTGCATTTCGGCGAACGCAATGTCCGCGACGTCGCGGTGCCGCGCGCCGACATCATCGCCATCGACGAAGCGGCATCGTTCGACGCCGTGGTCGCCGCCTTTGCCGAGGCCGGGCACAGCCGCCTGCCCGTCTATCGCGGCAGCCTCGATACCGTGGTCGGCATGGTGCATGTGAAGGACGTGTTCGCGATCCTTGCGACCGGCGGTCCGCGCCCCGACGGCATTGCCGGGCTGATCCGCGAGCCGCGCTATGTGCCGACATCGATGGGCGTGCTCGACCTGCTCGCCGAAATGCGCGCGACGCGCACCCATCTGGCGATCGTCGTCGACGAATATTCGGGCACCGAAGGGCTGGTGACGATCGAGGATCTGGTCGAGGAAATCGTCGGCGATATCGAGGACGAGCATGACGAGGCCCCCGTCGCCGCGCTGATCGCGCTGGGCGACGGCGTGTGGGACGCCGATGCCCGCGCCGAGCTGGAGGACGTCGCGGCCGAACTCGACCCCCGCCTTGCCGAGGTCGAGGAGGATGTCGACACGCTGGGCGGGCTGACCTTCGTGCTCGCCGGCCATGTGCCGCAGCCGGGCGAGATCGTCGAACATGCCAGCGGCTGGCGGATCGAGGTGGTGGACGGCGATCAGCGCCATGTCACGCGGGTGCGGCTGCACGCGCCGGCCGAAAGCGGCTGAGCGCGCCGGGAAACCGCCGCCTGCCGCTCTGGCGCTCTGCCGCTCTGCCGGTCGCAACTTTGCCACCAGCCACCCTGTCGCAGCCCTGCAAAGCTTTGCACGGCGCTGCAAAGCTGATGAAGTTTTTGCGTCAGAAAAGTTAACGAAAGTGATTTCCCTGCCACGGCGGATGGTGGCAGGGGCGCGCTCACGAAGGCGGTCAACGTCCTTCGGGTCGCCGGGTGCAAACTGCATCCGGACGGTGCCGCCGGCCCCCTCACACCCCTGGCCGGCGGCACCTTTTTCATAGCCCGAGTCGCGCCGCGGCGCGCCAACCCGGATGATCATCCTGTGTTGCTGATCTGGCCGAATCCCGGCGGTCGGGGGTGTGCATCGGGTGGTTCCACTGCGCCCGGAATCGCTCTAGACCACCGCCATGTTCGCCCGGATCCGACGCCCGCTCATTTTCGCCGTCGCGGTGCTTGCCGCGCTGGTCATCGGTCTCATCCTCTATACGGGGCGCGACAATGCCCGGCTGGCTGAGGCCGATCTTGCCGGCGTCAGGCCGCGCATCCAGCCGCCCGCGACCGAGCTGGTGCCGGTGGTCAACATTGCCACGCCGACAGACTGGGGCGATCAGACGCCCAAGGCCGCGCCGGGGCTGAAGGTCACGGCGTTTGCGACCGGGCTCGATCATCCGCGCTGGATGACGCTGCTGCCCAATGGCGATGTGCTGGTCGCCGAAACCAACTCGCCGCCGCGCGCGCAGACCGGGCTGGTCGACCGCATCATGGGGCTGCTGTTCGCGCGTGCCGGCGCGGGCGGCAAATCAGCCAACCGCATCACCCTGCTGCGCGACGCCGATGGCGATGGCCGCGCCGAAACCCGTTCGGTGCTGGTCGAGGGGCTGAACTCCCCCTTCGGAATGGCGCTGGTCGGCGACCGGCTTTACGTCGCCAACACCGATGCGCTGGTCGTCCTGCCCTATCGCACCGGCGACACGCGGATCACCGCGCGGCCGGAAAAGGTCATCGACCTGCCCGGCGGCTATAATCACTGGGCGCGCAACGTGATCGCCGATCCGGCGGGCAAGCGGCTCTATGTCACCGTCGGCTCGGCCAGCAATATCGGCGAACGCGGGCTGGAGCTGGAGGAACGGCGCGCCGCGATCCTCGAGGTTGATCCGGCGACGCGCAGCCAGCGCATCTATGCAAGCGGGCTGCGCAACCCCAATGGCCTGGCCTGGGAACCGGTCAAGGGCGGGCTGTGGACCACCGTCAACGAACGCGACATGATCGGCGGCGACGGCCCGCCCGACTATATGACCAAGGTCGAGTTCGGGGCGTTCTATGGCTGGCCGTGGAGCTATTGGGGCGGCTATGTCGACAAGCGCGTCCGGCCCGAACGGCCCGACCTGCTCGAATATACCAAGCGCCCCGATTATGCGCTCGGCCCGCATGTCGCGCCGCTCGGCATCGCCTTTGCCTCCAGCGCCGATCTTGGCCCGGATTATGAAAACGGGGCCTTTGTCGGCCTGCACGGCTCGTGGAACCGCAAGCCTGCCTCGGGCTATAAGGTCGTGTTCGTGCCGTTCGGGGCCGATGGCTGGCCGGTCAAGGATCGCAAGCCGGTCGACCTGCTGACCGGGTTCCTGACCAAGGACGGCAAGGCACGCGGCCGCCCCGCCGGGGTGATCGTCGATGGCAAGGGCGCACTGCTCGTCGCCGACGATGTCGGCAACCGCATCTGGCGGGTGAGCCGCTGACGGCGCGCATGCCGGTGCGGGTCACGCCGCACCGGCCCGTCAGGTCGCAAACAGCATCGCGTCGTCGGCAAAGGCCTTGAACTCCAGCGCATTGCCGCTGGGATCGCGGAAGAACATCGTCGCCTGTTCGCCCGGCTGCCCCTTGAAGCGGATATGCGGGGCGATGCCGAACGCGATCCCCGCCGCCGCCAGCCGCTCGGCCAGCTGCTGCCACTGGTCCATCGTCAGCACGACGCCGAAATGCGGCACCGGCACATCATGGCCATCGACCGGGTTGCTCGCCTCCGCCGCCCGTGCGGTGTCGCTCAGATGCGCGACGATCTGATGGCCATAAAGGTCGAAATCGATCCAGTGATCGGCGCTCCGCCCCTCGCGGCAGCCCAGCACGCCGCCGTAAAAGCCGCGCGCCGCCGCCAGATCATGGACGGGAAAGGCAAGGTGGAACGGCCGGATCACAGCGCGCCCCCGGGGCGACCGGCCGAAGGGCCGGTTGCGGGGCCGGTGTCGGGGCCGATGTCAGGGGAAGCAGGCGGCGGTGCCACCACCCGCGCCATCACCAGACAGGTGCGCGCCTCGGCAATCGGCAGCGGGGTGAGCCGCACCACCGCTTCCGCCTCGCGCGCCAGCAGCGCGCCGACCTGTTCGCGCGACAGGCCGCTTTCGCGGGTGATCGCTTCGCCGATCACCTCGGCAAAGCGCGCGCCATCCTCCTCGAGCGAGGGCAGATCCTGCGCGGCGGCGACCCCGCTGCGCTGCGCATTGGCGACGATGGCCAGCACCGCGAGGCAGCGCGCCTGCGCGGCCCGGGCGGGCGGAATGACGGCAGGCGGGACGGGGGTGGACGCCTGAACGAGAAGCGGCAGCAGCAACTGGATCATGCCCCCTGATGCCGCGTTGCAATCGTCACAGGCAAGGGCGATATGCGGCGGTCGTGCGCAGTTCCCCTTCCCCCGCCGCCGGCTCTGCCATTTTTGCCCCCCGCACCGCATTGTCCCCCCGCGCCATATTGCCGATTGCGATTGCCGCCGGTGCGGTGTCGGCGACCGGCTTTGCCCCGCTTGGCTGGTGGCCGGCGGCGCTGATCGGTTTCGGGCTCTTCGCGCTGCTGGTCGTGACCGCCCCCGGTGCGCGCAGCGCCTGGGCGCGCGGCTGGGCGTTCGGCATGGGCCAGTTCACGCTCGGGCTGAACTGGATCGCCCATGCCTTTACCTATCAGGATGCGATGCCGCACTGGTTCGGCTATCCGGCGGTGGCGCTGCTGTCGGTCTATCTGGCGGTGTTTCCGGGGCTGGCCGCGCTCGGCGCCTGGCCGGCGCGGCGGCATCCGGCTGCCTTCGGGCTGGCGCTTGGCGCGGGCTGGATCGCGACCGAATGGCTGCGCGCGCATCTGTTTACCGGCTTTGCGTGGAACCCGGTTGCCGCGATCTGGGCCGACACGCCGGGGCTGCGCGCGGTCCTGCCCTGGATCGGCACCCATGGCGTGGGCGGGATCACGGTGGCGGCGGCGGCGATCGGTGGTGCGGCGTTCGGTAATACGCGCAGGCGAACCGTGCGGCTGCTGCCCGCGCTTGTGCTCGCCGCGCTCGCCCTGCTGCCGCTGCCCCCGGCACCGGTTGTGCGCGGCCCGGCGGTGCGGATCATCCAGCCCAATATCGATCAGGCCGCCAAGCATGACGAAGCCGCGCAGATCGACCATTTCCGCACGCTGGCGCGGCTGACCGGCACCCCCGGCCCCGCGCCCCGGCTGATTTTCTGGCCGGAAGCGGCGATCGACAATGGCTATTATCTGGCCGAGGATCAGGGGCTGCGCGACTGGCTGGCGCGGCGGCTGGGGCCGCGCGACCTGCTGCTGACCGGCGGGGTCGCGCTGGAATATGGCGCGGATGGTCGCGCGGTCGGCGGGCGCAACAGCGTGTTCGTGCTGGGCGCGGACGCGCGCATCCGGGGCCGCTACGACAAGGCGCATCTGGTGCCTTATGGCGAATATCTGCCGATGCGCGGGCTGCTCGAACCGCTCGGCCTGTCGCGGCTGGTGCCGGGGGATCTGGATTTCTGGCCCGGCCCCGGCCCCGCCTCGGTCGACCTGCCGGGCTTTGGCCGGGCGGGGTTCCAGATCTGCTATGAAATCATCTTTCCCGGCGCGGTCGCGTCGCGGGCGGCGCGGCCCGATTTCCTGTTCAATCCGTCCAACGATGCGTGGTTTGGGCGCTGGGGCCCGCCCCAGCATCTGGCGCAGGCGCGGCTGCGCGCCGCCGAAGAAGGGCTGCCGGTCATCCGCGCGACGCCGACCGGGATTTCGGCGCTGATCGGCCCGTCGGGCGAGGTGATCGCCCGGCTGCCGCACCGGGCGATGGGGGCGATTGACGGCCATCTGCCCCGGCCGCTGCCGCCGACCGCCTTTGCACGGCTTGGTAACCTTCTTTCGCTGATGGTGGCGCTCGCGCTTGGCGGATTGGCGATTGTCAGCGCACGTCGCGCCCGCTAAGGGCGATGCAAGACATAAACATGTCTTTATATGCGGCTTCACCGCCGCGCCCACAGCCAGGATCCGTCATGCGCTCCACCTATCTCTTCACGTCCGAATCGGTGTCCGAAGGCCATCCCGACAAGGTCGCCGACCAGATTTCCGATGCGATCGTCGATCTGTTCCTGTCCAAGGACCCGGAAGCCCGCATCGCCTGCGAAACGCTGACCACCACCCAGCGGGTCGTGCTGGCCGGCGAGATCCGCTGCCGCGGTGTCTATGAAAACGGCGCCTGGGCACCCGGCGCTCAGGAAGAGATTGAGCGCGCGGTGCGCGAAACGGTGAAGCGCATCGGCTATGAGCAGGACGGCTTCCACTGGCAGACGCTCGCGTTCCACAATCATCTGCACGGCCAGTCGGCGCATATCGCCCAGGGCGTCGATGCCAGCGCCGACAAGGACGAGGGTGCCGGCGACCAGGGCATCATGTTCGGCTTCGCCTGCGACGAAACCCCCGATCTGATGCCGGCGACGCTCGACTATAGCCACAAGATCCTCGCCCGGCTGGCCGCCGACCGCCATGCCGGCACCGCCCCGTTCCTCGAGCCGGACGCCAAGAGCCAGGTCACTTTGCGCTTCGAAAACGGCCGCCCGGTCGCGGCGACCGCCATCGTCGTGTCGACCCAGCACAAGCCGGGTTACGATCAGGGCGAAAAGGAAGCCGAGCTGCACGCCTATGTGAAGAAGGTCGTCGCCGAAGTGCTGCCGCAGGGCTTTGTCACCAACGAGACGGTGTTCCACATCAACCCGACCGGCAGCTTTGAAATCGGCGGGCCGGACGGCGATGCCGGGCTGACCGGCCGCAAGATCATCGTCGACACCTATGGCGGTGCGGCCCCGCATGGCGGCGGCGCGTTTTCGGGCAAGGACCCGACCAAGGTCGACCGTTCGGCGGCCTATGTGTCGCGCTATCTGGCGAAGAACATCGTCGCGGCGGGCCTGGCGCGGCGCTGCACGATCCAGCTGTCCTACGCCATCGGCGTGTCCGAGCCGCTGTCGCTTTATGTCGACACCCATGGCACCGGCACCGTCGATGAAGCCCGTATCGAAGCGGTGCTGCCGACGCTGGTGCGGCTGACCCCCAAGGGCATCCGCACCCATCTGGGCCTGAACAAGCCGATCTACGGCCCGAGCGCCGCCTATGGCCATTTCGGCCGCACGCCCGAGGGGGATTTCTTCCCGTGGGAGCGGACCGATCTGGTCGATAAGCTCAAGGCCGCACTGGCCTGATTTGCGGCCCCGCCGGTGCGTCATCGCACCGGCGGGGCACGCCGGCCAGGAACAGGCCGGCCGATACAGGGCGCGATGCCGCCCTGCTGTGCCCCGCCCCGGCTTCTGCTAGGGTCGGCCATGGCCCTTATCTCCCTGATCGTCCTTGCCGCGCTTGCGGCGAGCCCGCGCCCGCCCGTAACCGGCTTCAGCCCGGCTGAGCGTATCGAGATCCTGAAAGCCGCCGGTGCCGTCCGGCGCGGCGCGACCTGGGTGATGTGCGCCGACGATCCCGCCCCGGTCAGCGCCACGATCCGCGCCATCGACCT
Organism: Sphingomonas sp. UBA1000; assembly: GCA_002291855.1. Taxonomy (GTDB): domain Bacteria; phylum Pseudomonadota; class Alphaproteobacteria; order Sphingomonadales; family Sphingomonadaceae; genus Sphingomonas_B. The sequence goes on along the minus strand of DBAW01000195.1, from coordinate 3,855 downwards.
GAATGGCGATGGCCGGCCCGAAGCCATTGTCACCGAACGCACGGCGCTCTGCGCGCCCGCGAGCGGCTGGCTCTATGCAGTGCTCGCCCGCGCCGATAACGGCGGCTGGCAGCTGCTCGCGCGGGGCGACGGGCAATTGCGCGTGATCGGCCGCGTGGCGTCCGGCGGGTGGCGCGACCTGCGCGTGACCGGCGGCGATGCGCCCGTCATCCTGCGCCATGACGGCCAGGCCTATCGCCCGCGCTGATCGCCGCCGCCATCCGCCCTTGATCGGCCGCGCGACTGCCCATAGGCGTCGCCGCGATGACCGATCCGCTTTCCATCCGCCGCCTCTATGGCCGGGCCAAGGGCCACAAGCTACGCGCCGGCCAGGCGATCCTTGTCGAGGAAACGCTGCCCCGCGTCGCCGTGCCGGACGAAGGCCCGCTCGACGCGGTGCGCCTGTTCGGCGCGCCTCGGCCGCTCGAGTTCGAAATCGGCTTTGGCGCGGGCGAGCATCTGGCGGCGCAGGCGGCAATGCGGCCCGGCCATGGCTTTATCGGCTGCGAGCCGTTCCTGAACGGCGTGGTCGGCGCGCTCGCCAAGATCGAGGATGAGGAACTGGCCAATGTGCGGCTGCACATGGGCGATGCGCTGGGCGTGCTCGAACGGCTGCCGGACCACAGCCTTGAGCGGCTCTATCTGCTCCACCCCGATCCCTGGCCCAAGGCGCGCCACGCCAAAAGGCGGATGGTCAATCACGGCCCGCTCGACCTGATCGCGGCCAAGCTGCGGCCCGGCGGCGAGTTCCGGCTCGGCACCGACGATCCGACCTATTGCCGCTGGTCGATGATGATCATGAACGCACGCCGCGATTTCGTCTGGCAGGCAGCGACCGCGCAGGATTTCCTGACCCGGCCCGACGACTGGCCGCAGACGCGCTACGAGGCCAAGGCCCGCACCAAGGGCCATGAAGTCTGGTATTTCCGCTATCTGCGCGTCTAAAGCATTTTCAAGCCGGGTCGATTGACCCGGCGGCTCGGAAAATGCGACAAATCAAAGGCCTGAAGCATTTTCAGGCTGGGCCGGCTGACCCGATACGATGGGATCGGAAACCGCTGCAGAGAATCGTCGGGCGGGGTGAAACGCCCGGCCTGAAGCCGCCCCGCAGTCCAGGCACAGCTGCCGCTGACGCGCACATGGATGCGGATCGACACGCGCGCATCCGTCGACCGCCTGTCGCGTGCGAACTTCCGGGCGAACGGACCGCCGATGGCGGCGTCAACGAGATCGCCCCACACTGCCCCGTAAAATCACTTATGCCTGTCATTAAATCTATACATATCAGCGAAATACGGAAGATAACACCCGCACCCGTTAATCATGTTCAATAACTTATGTGGTGAATAACGCCACCTTAACTGTCAAAATAATGGCGGTTTTCTCTCATCGCACAGCCCTTCTCCTATACCGGCAGGATAGGATCATGGTTGCCGAAGCGAGAGGACAGCATGGCTCTGGTTAAGAATAACGGCCGGACGGACAGTATCGCGGCGCGCCCCGCAGCCGCCGGTTCGGCGCGCGAGGCCGAACTGCGCCGCAAGCGGGCACGCACGCTCGCCAAGCAGCAGCAGGTGGCAGAGCGCATCGCCGCCGCCAGCACCGAGCTGACCGCGGGCATCAACGAAGCCGCCGCCGCCGCCGAAGAGCTGAAGCGCGCGTCGGACGAGATCGCCGTCGGGGCCGAACAGGCGTCGAGCGCCGCCCAGATGTCGCTGGCTGCATTCCAGCAGGTTGCCGGCGCGATCACCCGCCAGATGCAGAATGCCGACACCAGCCGGGAAAAGGGCGAGGCGTCGCAGCTTGTCATCGCACGCACCAGCGAAGAAATCGCCGCTCTGATCGGCAATGTCACCACCGCCGCGCACCGCCAGGCCGCATCGGTGGAGATGGTCGCCGAACTGGAAAAGCAGGCGGCCAATATCGACGATATCGTGAAGGCCGTCGGCCGCATTGCCGACCAGACCAATCTGCTCGCCCTCAATGCCGCGATCGAGGCCGCCCATGCCGGCCAGCATGGCAAGGGCTTTGCCGTCGTCGCCGACGAGGTGCGCACGCTGGCCGAAACGTCGGAGCGCAGCGCCGGCCAGATTCAGGAGCTGATCGGCAAGATCCAGGCCGATGTGCGCGAGATTGCTGCCGGCATCAACCAGTCGGCCACCGCAATCGACGAGGAGGTCGCCAAGGCGGTCACGATCACCGAGCAGCTGGCCCAGATCCGCACCGATATCGCCACGATCGTGACCGGCATTCAGGAAATCGCCGTCGGTGCCACCCAGTCCAACGTCGCCACCCAGCAGGCGCTGAAGGGCATGCAGGAAATCGCCTCCGCCGCCGAACAGCAATCGGCCGCCGCCGAGGAATCGGCCAAGACCGTCGCCGAACAGTCGATGGCGCTGTCGGAATGCGAGCAATCGGCACAGGCGATGTCGGACCTGGCCGACGATCTGAAAAACTCGTCCGACGTCGCCAAGAGCGCGGAGGAAGTCGCGGCGGCATCCGAACAGCTGTCCTCTGCGGTGCACGAAATCAGCAAGTCGGGCACCCAGATCATGGCGGCGATCGAACAGATCCGCAAAGGTGCCGAGGTCCAGTCGGCCGCGACCGAGGAATCGGCTGCCGCCGCCTCGCAGATCGAGCGCGGTGTCGATCTGGCGCGCGAACGGGCCGACCAGAGCAGCCAGAAGGTCGTGCAGATCCGCGAGCTGCTGGCGCGCAACAAGCTGGCCGTCGATGCGATGGTCGCCGGCATCAACAACTCGGCAGCGGCGTCGCGCGCGAGCATCCAGCAGGTCAAGGACCTGGATCTGGTGTCGCGGCGGATCGACAAGATCGTCGATGCGATCTCGACCGTGTCGATCCAGACCAGCATGCTGGCCGTCAATGGCGCGGTCGAGGCGGCGCGGGCCGGGGAATATGGCAAGGGCTTTGTCGTCGTCGCCACCGACATCCGCAACCTTGCCCATGATTCGGCCGAAAATGCCGACCGCATCAAGGATATGGTGCGCGCAGTGCAGGACCAGATCGCGCTGGTCGGCCAGGATCTGAACGAGATCGTCGCCGCCGCGCTGGCAGAGGTCGCCAAGGCGGAAAGCTGCACGACGAACCTTGTCCGCATCGAGGGCGAAATCGCCGAAATGGAACGCGGGGCCGGCGACATCATGAGCGCCTCGGTCGAGATCGCGGCCGCGATCGCGCAGGTCAAGACGGCGGTCGAGCAGATCGCCGCCGCCGCGCAGGAGGCCGACAA
>DBAW01000195.1:0-250 GCA_002291855.1 Sphingomonas sp. UBA1000 | reverse complement strand
CCGCCGCGCAGGAGGCCGACAAATCGGCGAGCGAAGCCGCCAGTGCCGCCCAGCAGCAGGATCAGGGCGCCCGCGAACTCGCCACCGCCATCGAGGAAATCGCCGCTCTCGCCGACGAGTTGCAGAGCGCCGCCTGAACGGGAGGCCGCAATGGCCCAGAATGCATCGACCCGGGGCGGACGCCGCGGCCCGCGCGCGCCCCGGGCCGCCGCGCCTAGAACCGGCCCGGACACGCCCGGCGGATCATGGA
>DBAW01000209.1 GCA_002291855.1 Sphingomonas sp. UBA1000 | reverse complement strand
GGCCGCCCTCGCCGGGCTTCGCCCCTTGCGCGACCTTGATCTCGATCTCCTCGCACGCGCCCAGATATTCGGCGGTGACGCCGAACCGGCCCGAGGCGATCTGCTTGATGACCGAGTTGGCATTGTCGCCATTGGCATAGGGCACGAAGCGCGCCGGATCCTCGCCGCCTTCGCCCGACACTGCCTTGGCACCGATGCGGTTCATCGCAATGGCCAGCGTCTCATGCGCCTCGGGCGACAGCGCACCCAGGCTCATCCCCGGCGTCACGAAGCGCTTGCGGATCTCGGTGATCGCCTCTACCTGGTCGAGCGGCACCGCCTCGCGCGCAGGATTGAACTCCAGCAGGTCGCGCAGATAGACGGGCGGCAGATCACGCACCCCGCGCGAAAAGGCGAGATAGGTCGAATAGCTGTCGGTGGCGACTGCCGTCTGCAACAGGTGCATCAGCTGCGCCGAATAGGCATGAACCTCGCCGTCATGGCGCTGGCGGTAGAAGCCGCCGACGGGCAGCCGCGCCACCCCCGCATCCCAGGCCGCTTCGTGGCGCAGCCGGGCATTGAGATGGATCGAGGCATAGCCTTCGCCCGAAATCCTGGCCGGCATGCCGGGAAACAGGTCGTTGACCAGCGCGCGGCTCAGCCCGACCGCCTCGAAGTTATAGCCGCCGCGATAGCTGGAGATCACCGCGATCCCCATTTTCGACATGATCTTGAGCAGCCCGTCGCCGATCGCGCGGCGGTAATTGTCGATTGCCTGATCGAGGCTGAGCGCCCCGAACAGCCCGCGCGCATGGCGGTCGGCAATCGAGGCTTCGGCCAGCCAGGCATTGACGGTGGTCGCGCCGACCCCGATCAGCACCGCGAAATAATGGGTGTCGAGACATTCCGACGCGCGGACATTGATCGAGGCATAGCTGCGCAGCCCCTGGCGGACGAGATGGGTGTGCACGGCCGCCGCCGCCAGCACCATCTGCACGGCCATGCGCTCTTCGCCCACCCCCTCGTCGGTCAGGAACAGCTCGGTCCGGCCCTCGCGCACCGCGCGTTCGGCCTCGATGCGGATGCGGGCGATGGCGGCGCGCAGCCGGTCCGGCCCGCCATCGGCCTCATAGGTGCAGTCGATATCGGCCGCCTGATCGCCGAACGACGCCTTGAGCCGCGCCCAGTCGGCACAGCTGAGCACCGGCGTGTCGAGCACCAAGACGTTTGAGCTTTGCGCCTCGACATCGAGGATGTTGGCCAGATTGCCGAACCGCGTCTTGAGCGACATCACATGCCGCTCGCGCAGCGAATCGATCGGCGGGTTGGTGACCTGGCTGAAATTCTGGCGGAAAAACTGCGCGATGTTGCGCGGCTTGTCGGAAATCACCGCAAGCGGCGTGTCGTCGCCCATCGAGCCGACGGCTTCCTTGCCGTCCTCGACCATCGGCGACAGGATCAGCTCCATATCCTCGAGCGTCAGCCCGGCCGCCACCTGCCGCCGCGTCAGCGCCGCCCGGTCGAGCGCGGGCAGGGGATCGCCCTCGGCCGCCGGCAGATCGGCCAGCGTGCGGAAGCCGCCGACCATCGCCTCATAGGGATGCTCGCCCGCCAGCCGCGCCTTGATTTCGGCATCGAACAGCAATGCGCCTTCGTCCAGATCGATGGCGATCATCTCGCCGGGGCCAAGCCGCCCCTTGGCGGTCACCATCGTCTCGGGCACCACCACCATGCCGGTTTCGGAGCCGACGATCAGCAGCCCGTCACCGGTCAGCGTATAGCGCAGCGGGCGCAGCGCGTTGCGGTCCATGCCCGCGACGGCCCAGCGGCCGTCGGTCATCGCCAGCGCCGCCGGGCCGTCCCATGGTTCCATCACGCTGGCCAGATATTCGTACATCGCCCGCTTGGCCGGCTCCATGCCCGGCTCGTTCTGCCAGGCCTCGGGGACCAGCATCAGCTTGGCGGTCGGCGCGTCGCGGCCCGAGCGGCAGATCGCCTCGAACACCGCATCGAGCGCAGCCGTGTCCGACGCCCCGGCCGGGATCAGCGGCTTGATGTCCTCGCTATGCTCGCCAAAGGCGAGGCTCGCCATCTTGATCTCATGGCTTTTCATCCAGTTCTTGTTGCCGCGGATCGTGTTGATCTCGCCATTGTGCGCCAGGCACCGGAAGGGCTGGGCCAGCCACCATTGCGGGAAGGTGTTGGTCGAATAACGCTGGTGGAAGATCGCCAGCCGGCTTTCGAACCGTTCATCCTGAAGATCGGGATAGAACAGGCTGAGCGATTCCGCGAGGAACAGCCCCTTGTAGATGATCGACTGGCAGCTGAGCGAACAGATGTAGAAGCCGGCAATCTGCGCGGCGATCACCTTTTTCTCGATCCGCCGGCGGACGAGATAGAGATTCTTCTCGAACTCGGCGGCCGACTGGTCGCCGGGCAGCGGGCCGGCGATCATGATCTGTTCGATCTCGGGCCGGGTTTCCTGCGCCTTGCGCCCGATCACCGACACATCGACCGGCACCTGCCGCCAGCCATAGATGGTGTAGCCGGCATCGATCACTTCGGATTCGACGATCGTCCGGCACGTCTCCTGCGCCGCCAGATCGGTGCGCGGCAAAAAGATCATGCCGACCGCCAGCCGGTTGGGCAGCGGCCGGTGACCGCTGTCGGCAATCGCATCGTCGAAGAAGCGCGCCGGCAGATCGACATGCAGCCCCGCACCATCGCCGGTCATGCCATCGGCATCGACCGCGCCCCGGTGCCACACCGCCTTCAGCGCATCGATGGCCGCCGCCACCACGCGGCGCGACGCCCGCCCGTCGGTCGCCGCGACCAGCCCGACGCCACAGGAATCGCTTTCGAACTCGGGGCGATACATGCCCTCGCGCGCAAGACGTTCGCGTTCGGCGGTGCGGTCTGTCGAGACCGGCAGCGGGGCGTCCGGCATCATCATTTCACGCCCAGATGCTGGCGCGTGGCGGCCTGCAACCGCTCCATCAGGCGCGGCAGGCTGGCTTCGAGCGCCTTGTTGGTGTCGGCCATGATGACGGGGCCAAGCTCGTTCTGCAGCGCGGCGAGCTTCGGTCCGATGCTGCTCCGGGCAAAGGCCGTCAGCACCGGGATGTCTTCCGGCCTGATCGCCTGCATCGCGGCGGCAACGGCGGCATTGTTCATCTCGTTGACGTCGCTGGCATCTACCCGGGTCTGCTTTTCCGCCGCTGCCTGCGCGGCCAACTCGCCCCCCTTGGCCAACATGGCCTGCCGTCCCTGCGCGAGCAGGCGCTGGCCGGCTGGCGACCGGTAGAAGCCGAGCAGATCGTCCATCTCCTTCTGCGTCAGCCGGGACTCCAACGCCCGCACATAGCGGTCGCGCGTCTTTACCAGCACGTCGGCCATGACGGTCTGCAACTCCGCATCGACTGCCTTTGCCACCGCGTCGAACAGCCCCGGGCGCTGTTTGTCCAGGCTGACCGCATTGGGGTCGTTGCGCAGCATGGACATCAGCTGGTCGAGTGATTGTTTGCGGGTCGCCGCCAGTGTTTTCTCGGGCTCTATGATGATCTCGACCAGCTGCGCGGCGGCCGACGGCGTCGCCGCCGTCGCCAGCGGTGCCGGGGATGCAGGCTGCGCGACCGCCATCGCCGATGGGGCGATGGCCGCCGCGATCACCATCGCTGCCGCCAGCCGGGATGCCATGAAATGTCCGTCGAAAATGCTCACGCTGCCACCTTTTCCTTAAGTTCCGTCCCGGCTTTCGCCTTGGCCTTCAGCCAGGCGTGCATCCGGTCGGCCACGTCGCGGCCGTCGCGGATCGCCCACACCACCAGGCTTGCGCCGCGGACGATGTCGCCGGCGGCAAAAACGCCGTCAAGGCTGGTCATCATCGTCTTGTGGTCGATGCGGATCGTGCCCCAGCGGGTGACGCCCAGTTCGGGGGTGGCGAACAGGCGCGGCAGATCCTCGGCTTCGAACCCCAGCGCCTTGATCACCAGATCAGCCTCCAGCCGGAACTGCGCATCGGGATCGGGCTCGGGGGCGCGGCGGCCGCTGGCGTCGGGCGCGCCCAGCCGCATGCCGGTCGCGCGCACCGCCGCCACCCGGCCATTGCCGTCCGCCTCGAACGCCTCGGGCGCGGACAGCCAGACAAACTCGACGCCTTCCTCCTCGGCATTGGCGACTTCGCGCTGCGATCCGGGCATGTTCGCGCGGTCGCGGCGATACAGGCATTTGACCGATGCCGCGCCCTGGCGGACCGCGGTGCGGACACAGTCCATCGCCGTGTCGCCGCCGCCGATCACCACGACATGCCGGCCTTTGGCATCGAGCGCGCCGCTGTCGAACGCCGGCACCGCATCGCCAAAGCCCTTGCGGTTGGACGCGATCAGATAGTCGAGCGCATCGACGATCCCGTCGCTGCCCACGCCGGGCGCCTTGATCGCGCGCGGGCGATAGACGCCGGTTGCGATCAGCACCGCATCATGGCGCGCGCGCAGCTCGGCAAAGGGCAGCGCGCCGCCGACATCGGCCCCCTGATGGAACATGATGCCGCCTTCGGCCAGCCGGTCGATGCGGCGCATCACCATCGGCTTTTCGAGCTTGAAGCCGGGGATGCCGTAAGTGAGCAGCCCGCCCGCCCGGTCATGCCGGTCATAGACATGCACGTCATAGCCCAGCCCGCGCAGATATTCGGCCGCGCTCAGCCCCGCCGGGCCGGCACCGATCACGCCGACCGACTGGCCGCGCGCCGGGCCGGGCACCAGCGGTTCCACCCAGCCCTGTTCCCAGGCGGTGTCGGTGATGAACTTTTCGACCGAGCCGATGGTGACCGCGCCATGGCCGGAAAACTCGATCACGCAATTGCCCTCGCACAGCCGGTCCTGCGGGCAGATGCGCCCGCAAATCTCCGGCATGGTCGAGGTGGCGTTCGACAGCTCATAGGCTTCGCGCAGCCGCCCCTCGGCGGTCAGGCGCAGCCAGTCGGGAATGTGGTTGTGCAGCGGGCAGTGCACCGAACAATAAGGCACGCCGCACTGCGAGCAGCGCCCGGCCTGCGCCTCGGCATCGGGCGCGGCGTAACGGTCGGCAATCTCGCGGAAATCCTCGGCACGGAGCGGCGCTGCGCGCTTGGCCGGATAGGCCTGATCCCGCTCGACGAACTTCAGCATCGGTGTATCGGCCATGGCCGCGCTCCTTTTCGCGACCATATTGCAAAGCTGCGCGACCAAGTCACGCAATGAATCGAATGAAGGTCAGTTTTGCTGACCCGATATTTTCATGCCGCCCCGCCAAGCCTGTGCTTCCCGGTGGGGCGGTGGCGATAAAAAGACCGGATCGGACCTATCTTGCCAGCAGCCAGACCAGCGCCAGGCTGCCGGCGACGATGCGGTACCAAGCAAAGGGCGCAAAGCCGCGCCGCGACACCAGCCCGACAAACCATTTGATCACGACCAGCGCGACGATGAACGACACGACAAAGCCGATGCCGATCAGCCCCCAGTCGACATTGGCTGCCGCCAGATCGTCGCCATGCTTGAGGAGCGACAGGGTGGTCGCGCCCAGCATGGTCGGCACGGCGAGGAAGAAGCTGAACTCCGCCGCCGTCCGCCGTTCGACGCCCATTGCCAGCGCGCCCATGATCGTCGCGCCCGACCGGCTGACGCCCGGAATCATCGCCAGGCACTGGATCAGCCCGACGCCGAGCGCGCGGGCATAGGGCAGGGAGGCGATGCCCGGCGGCAGGGTGGAGCCGCGCGCCAGCGCCTCGATCACCAGAATCGCGATCCCGCCCAGCACCAGCGCGATGGCGACGACCACCGCATTGCCCAGCAGCCCTTCGATCGCATCGATGAACAACAGGCCGAGCACGACCGAGGGGGCGAAGGCGATCAGCAGGTTGAGCGCGAATCGCCACGACGTCGCCTCGCGCCCGAACAGGCCCAACGCGACCGCCCAGAAGGTGCGCCAGTAGAGCACGATCACCGCGAGAATCGCCCCCAGCTGGATGACGACGTTGAACGTCGCCCATTGTTCCGCCCGGTAGCCGAGCAGCTCGGCGGCGAGGATCAGATGCCCGGTCGACGACACGGGCAGAAACTCGGTCAGTCCCTCGACAATGCCGAGCAGGATGGCGGTCAGGATCAGGGGCATGGCGGAGGCTCCGGCCGGATGAGCCAGCCCCGGCGCGATCGGCCGGGGCGGGCGGAAGGGTGAATCGCCCGTCCGGGGGCGGGCAGGGCAATCGCCGGACATGGGGAAAGCGGGGCCGCCGCCGTCCCGGGGGCGCTGGTCAGCCGGTCTTCAGCCCGTCGAACCGGCCCTGGCGGCGATACTGGACCAGCCAGGACGGCGCGACCGCGGCGAGCGGGGTCGGCTGGATGCCAAAAGCCTCCAGGCCCGGCGCGCCCGGGGCGACGACATTGTCGGTCTGCAGCATCAGCCACTGATCCCAGGTGATCGGCGCACCCGGTGCCCAGCCGGCAAGGCGGGCAAGCGCCGCCGTCGCCGCATCGGGCAGGTCGATGAACAGCGGGCTGCGCCCCGTCCATTCGGCGAGGCGGCGCATCAGCTCGGCCATCGACACTGTCTCCGGCCCGCCAATGTCATAGGTCCGCCCGCCATGCAGGTCGGGCCGGGCGACCGATTCGGCCACCGCGCGCGCCAGATCGGCGACGAACACCGGCTGGAACCGCGTCGCGCCGCGCACCACGGGAACGACCGGCAGCATGCGGATCAGCTGGGCGAAACGGTTGGTGAAGCCGTCCTCGCGCCCGAACACGATCGACGGGCGCAGGATGGTCGCGCCCGGAAAGGCCGCGCGCACCGCCGCTTCGCCTTCGCCCTTCGACCGGCCATAGCGCGACGCCGAGGCCGGATCGGCACCGATGGCCGAAACATGGACAAGGCTGCGCACGCCCGCCCGCGCCGCCGCTTCGGCGACGTTGCGCGCGCCCGCGACATGGAAGCCGTCAAAATCCCCGGCCAGCACGCCGACCAGATTGACGACCGCATCCGCACCCTCGACCGCGCGCGCCACGCTGTCGGGGCGGCGAATATCGGCCGCCGCGAACTGGGTCTGCCCCAATCCGCCCATCGGGCGCAGGAACCAGGCCGATTTGGGATCGCGCTGGGCAATGCGGACCCGGTCGCCCTGGCCGCCATCCAGCAGATCCTGCACCACATAGCGCCCGATGAACCCGCCACCGCCAAAGACCGTCACCACGCTCGTCTTCATGAAAATGCGCTCCTTGCCTTGGCTCGCGCCTTTGGCCCGCCAAGAACGTGTTGACAAGGCCATAGAACCGCCGCTAAGCGCGCCGCCTACCCCGTGCCCAGATGGCGGAATTGGTAGACGCACCAGCTTCAGGTGCTGGCGATCGCAAGGTCGTGGAGGTTCGAGTCCTCTTCTGGGCACCATTTGTTCTTCCGAGGACATCCGACAACGTCCAAAAAACGGCAGATTTCTGCCGTTTTTTGTGCTATGACCGTCCGGTCAAATCCGGGCTGTTCCGGCACCAATCGGGAACAAAGTTGGTATTCTTGATGGTATCGGTGGCCCCTGATGGACAGGGACGATACCATCATGGGAAAGCTTTTCGCCACGACCGTCGCCAACGCCAAACCGAGGGAGCGCGACTACAAGCTGTCCGACGGCGAAGGCCTCTACCTTCTCGTCAAAGCTAACGGCCGCAAGCTGTGGCGACTCAATTATCGCCATCTCGACAAGCAGCGGACGCTTTCCTTCGGCGCATGGCCGGAGGTCAGCCTCGTCGATGCGCGCGGGCAGCGGGACGACGCGCGGCGGATGATCGCCGCCGGCCGCGACCCGTCGCATGAAGCCAAGCTCGCCGCGGCCCGGGAGAAGCTGTCCGAGGAGAACAGCTTTAAGCTGGTCGCCGAGGAATGGATCGCCAAAAACGAACGCGAGGGGATGGCGGAGGTCACGCTGAGCAAGGTCCGCTGGCTGCTTGCCAAGGCCTACCCCAAGCTCGGCAACCGCCCGATCGCCAAGATCACCGCTCAGGAAGTGCTCGCCGTGCTCCGTTCGATCGAGGCCACCGGCCGCTACGAAAGCGCGCGCCGGATGCGCAGCGTGCTGAGCCGGATCTTCCGCTACGCGATTGCCACGACGCGCGCCGAGCACGACCCGGCGCGCGACCTTCGCGGCGCGCTTACCGTTCCCAAGGTGAAGCACCTGGCCGCGATCATCACGGAGAAGGGCGCGGGCGAGCTGATGCGGGTGATCGAAGGCTACAGCGGCCACGCGATCACGCTCTATGCGCTGAGGCTCTCCGCCCATCTGTTCGTCAGGCCCGGGGAACTGCGGCAGGCCGAATGGAGCGAGTTCGACTTCGAGCGCGCGGTCTGGGCGATCCCGGCGGAAAAGATGAAGATGCGCCGGCCGCACCGCGTTCCGCTCTCGACCCAGGTCATCGGTCTGTTCGAGGACCTGTACGAACTTACCGGCACCTGGCGCTACTGCTTCCCGTCCTTCCGCTCGCCGCGCCGTCCGATGTCGGAGAACACGGTGAACGCGGCGCTTCGCGTGCTCGGCTTCAAGCAGGACGAGATGACCGCGCATGGCTTCCGCGCAATGGCAGCGACACTCCTGAACGAAGCGGGCCTGTTCAACCCGGACGCGATCGAACGCCAGCTCGCGCACATGGAAAACAACGGCGTGCGCCGGGCCTATACCCGCGGCGAATATTGGGATGAGCGGGTGCGGATGATGCAGCACTGGTCCGATCACCTCGACCATCTCCGGGACGGCGCAAAGGTCCTGAAGCCGAACTTCGGCGCGCGGCGCACCTAGCTCGACCCTTCACTCTCCGGGGTAGGTCCACAAGGTCACCTCGGCGATCGATTCCAGGATCGAGCCGGGATCGCTGCCGAGCCGGTCATGTTCGTCGACCTTCCGCTCCGCCCAGGCGAGCCAGTCGGTGGTTTCGATGCCGGCGACGGGGGACGAACCGGGCGGCAGCTGCTCCCGCAAGGCCGCCAGGAACGCTCGGGCGAGCTCGGCCTCGCGCCAGGCGGAAGCCAGTTCGAGCAGGCGTCGGAAACGTGCGGCGTCGAGCTTTCGGGCATTCTCGCGCTCGCGCCGTTCGCGAGCAGCGATCTCGCTCCGGCGGCGTTCTTCCTCCCTTTCCCTGCGAAGCTGCTCCAGCGCCGGGAACGCCGCCATGATCCCGGCGACGATATCGTCGAGCTGCTGTTCGAGCGTTGCGCGCTTTGAATCTTCCCATTCGGAGCGCGTTCCTCGCGGAAGCCAGGTCTTGATCTCGAAGACCAGCGCGTCGGTTTCGTAGAGTTCGTAGACCCATTTCTGCGCGTCCGCTCCGCGCCAGCGCAATTCGTCGGGCGTAAGCTGGCGCTGTCCGCGCTTGAGCCGATATCGCAGCTGGAAGATGAACTGCTCGCCACCACGCACCATCAGCAATTCGCGGCGATCGCCCTTTTTTACCTGCACGCCTTGCTTCTCGACCGCCTTGAAGATCGCGTCGGCAACACGGAGCAGCCTGCGATCGGCCGCGGTCAGCGGCATCGGCAAGACGAGGCGCTTCAAGCGGTGGTCGTAAACCTGTTCCTTCTTGCGGACCTGCTGTTCGCGAGTGGCTATCCATTCGGCGACGAGCGCGTGCGGGCGCGCGAGGCGCTCCGGAACCTTACTCATCGAGGCGGCGGCGGAAGCAGCGTCGGAGGGGCCATGAGCGGCCTCGGGCGATGCCGGTGCTTTCCGTCGTTTGCTCGCGCCGATCGAAATCGTGTCCGATACTCCAATGGGAGCTGGCTCCAATGCGCGCACGGTAACCGGCTTGCCCATCTCGAGCCGAAGCCAGTGTCCCTGTTCTGGCCTGGCGATCGCATGCGCATCACAGATCTGGCTGAGCCGCGGACCTGACGTGCCGAGGCGTTCGGCCACTTTGTTCAGCGGCTCGGTCCAGACGAGTTCATAGAGTTGAGCACGGCTGAGCGAGACCTGCGACAATGAAACCCCACCCGTGTCGTGAAACTTACCGCGTTGCAGACGACCACGGACGCGGAATCCCTGGGCCTTTTCGCTCGGGAATCGCATCAGCGCGAAACCAGGACGTGCCCCTGGCACAGGGGCACTTCGATGGCTTCAGAGTGCGAAGTTTCCGCGATCAGCGTAACCGGCCGGTCGCAACTCCAGCGCAGCGGCTTCCGCCAATCGATGCTTGCGGCAGCGGAAGCTCCACGCATTGTTGCTGTCGGACGAAACCTGAAGCCAGGCGCCGTTGCGGCGCTCAAGCCATCCCGAGGCGAACAACTCGCCGGCATGGAAGCCCGCATTGCCTGCAGGAATCCAATATTCCGCATCGTTCGCGGGCCAGAGGGCGACATGGACCGAAATCTCATCCCAGCCGGCGTCCGAGAGCGAAGCGATGGCGGGAATGTCGCCGATCGCAAAACGATAGACGTGAGCCGTCTTCTGCTCGTGGGGCTCGCGATCGGCGCCCGGCCAGCGGTTGTCGCCGGCCCGCAAAGAGAAGAAGCGGCGCGCGAGGCCTTCGTTGATCCCTGCCACCATCGCGTTGCGCCATGCACGTCGGCGGCTCGACTTGGAATAGTCGACCTCGTGATACTTGGTGGAGGTGGTCTTGAGCACATGCGTGCCGTGCTCGAGCCCCAGCCAGTCGAAAAGCATGTGCTCGTCATCGGGCTCGCAAGGCTCGCCACGCAGGTCCGCTCGCCGGGAGAGGAATGCCGCCTCGTCCAACAGGACGAAGTTCGGGTCGTCGGGATCGGTGTCGCGCACCGCGGCAAGGAGGGATGCATGGGTGCGGAAGCCGCACGCGGCAGCAAGGGCCTCGGTCAGGTGTGACGACTTGTCTTCGGGAAAACGCGACACGAGCGCGCGCTTGACGGCGCGCAGGCCTTCGTCAGTCAGGGAAACGGATGCCACAGATCAATCCTTCGCATCTGGGTCGATGTCCGCCGATTAAGCATCGACCAAACACGAATGGTCGATCTGTCGATTGGGAGTGTCAGCTTTGACCCGGCGGCAGGTCTGGCGAGACGGCCGAACGTATAAATGGGGAGCAGGACATCTACTTTCAAGATGAAGCTCCCCGCTTCCCAGTTCCGAATGAGCTCGGATTTTCATTCCATGCGGAACGGGTTGCGTATCGCCGTCTTCGGGCTAGTCTCATTGCGCGCCACAAGGGTGGCGCCGAGGCGTGAGAACCTCGCTTGAGAGTCGAGACCCGCACCCATTCGGCCGGGTGGCCGATGCGCATGTCCAAGCCGCTTGCGGCCAAAGGCGTCGGCGCATGTCTCAAGCATGTTCTCAACACCCGGCTTTCGCCCGCGAGCGCTCACGGTTGTGGGTCGGACGGGCATGGTCGACAGGTACAGCGCTAGGGAATGTAGGAAGGCGGTCTCCGCAAGTCGCCACTGGCGGCGCCGATGATCGGCGGCTTTCTCCGGCCCGCCACCATTCCCCGGCTGGACGAGGATGATCCGCTGCCGCCGGAGGACCGCGTCGTTCGCCCCTCCCTGGCTCTGGACGATCTCTATCGTGCCCATGGACCGCGGCTGCTGCGCTATTTCTCCCGTCGTGCCGACCGGCAGGATGCCGGCGACCTCGTGCACGAGAGTTTCGTCCGTTTCGCGAACTCCGATGCTTGCCGCGAGCGGGCCATCGAATGCCCCGAGGCGTATCTCAACCAGATCGCCACGAACCTGCTGCGCGACCGCGCCAAGTCGGCCGTGCAGCGATCGCTCGCAAGCCATGTCGCGGCGGACGAAGTTCCCCTGGCCGGACCCGATCTGGTCGCGGCGCTCGAAGCGCGAGACAAGCTCAACCGGCTCCAGACTGCGTTGATGCGCCTGAAACCGAAGACCCGCGAGATATTCCTCGCCCACCGCCTAGACGGATTGAGCTACAAGCAGATCGCGGAGCGATCCGGCTTGAGCGTAAAAGGCGTCGAGTGGCACATGACGAAGGCAATTGATCATCTCGATCGAGTCCTGAGACGCTGATGGAGCAGCGAAGGATGGACCCCGGCGCGCCCGAGGCGGTGCGCGAGCAGGCGATTGCCTGGCTCGCCCGCTTGCGAGCCGGGCCGGCCGACCGGGACATCGCGGACTTCGAGACCTGGTACGCCGCCGATCCGCAGCACGCCGATACCTATGACGCGTTGCTCGACAGCTGGGACGACACCGCGCTCGTATCGCGAACGCCCTTCGCACGGCAGCCGCGACTCGCCGCCGGCCCGTCATGGTGGAAGGCCGCCGCCGCTGTGGCCGCGCTATTGCTACTGTTCGTTGCCGGTGGCCTCGTTCTCACCGGCACCGGCCGGCACAACGTGGCATCCCAAACCATGCTGGCGAGCAGGGTCGGCGAGATCCGCACCTTCACCCTCGAGGACGGCTCGCGCGTCACGCTCGATACGAACAGCGTGGTGCAGGTGCGCTTCGACGGCGAGCAGCGTCGCTTTCAGCTCGAGCGGGGTCGTGCGCGTTTCGAGGTCGCGCATGATACGCGGCGGCCTTTCGTCGTCGCTGCCGGATCGGGCGAAGTGGTGGCCCACGGAACCGTTTTCGATGTCGACCTGGGGGAAGCGAGGACCTTGGTGGTGTTGCTGCAAGGCTCGGTCGAGGTTCGCCGGCCCGCCGCCGTCGGCATGCCCGCAACTTCGACAATGCTGAGACCGGGCCAGCAACTCGCTCTGATCGGAAGCCAGGCCCCGGCCGCGCCGGTCGCTATCAAGGTCCCGGAAACGCGCTGGCCCTCGGGCATGCTGTCCTTCGAGGACGCGCCGCTCGCCGATGTGGTGGCCTCGGCGAACCGCTACAGCCAAACCCAGATCGTCCTTCGCGATCCTATGGGCGGTGAGCGTCGCTTCACCGGCACGTTCAAGGCAGGCGAACCGGCGCAGCTCGCCGAAATGATCGGGTCGATGTTCGATCTGAGCATCGAGCGCGACGAAGCCGACAACCTGGTCCTCGAGCCCGGCAAATAATTTCCCAGGGTAGCGGGGCGCAGTCGCGTCGAAGTCCCCCAAGCAACGCCACGTAGGCGTGCGCAAAGGGGGAAGACACGAATGTCGATTGTTCCGAAGGTCGCGCTTGCTCTGTCCATTTCCGTCGCGGGCCTGTCCGCGCCCCTGGCTCCCGCAGCCGCCGCCCAGGAGCAACGGCCGCGCTACGATCTACCCGCCCAGCCGCTTGCCCGGTCGCTCCGCGAAGTTTCGATGCGGTCGGGGCGCAATATCGCCGCTCCCGCGGAACTGCTTCGGGGCAGGACGGCACCGGCAATCCGAGGGGACTATACGCTCGGCGAAGTCGTCGAAGCGCTGCTCGCAGGTTCGGGGCTGACCGCGCGCCGGGTAGGCGACGGACTGCTGATCGAGCGCGTCCGGCCCAGCGACAGCGATCCAGGGGATCAAGGGGCACCCTCGGGCGAGATCGTCGTCACCGGAACCCGCATTCGCGGGTCCGGCCCGGTGGGCTCGACCGTGACTGTCGTCGATCGGCAGGCGATTGAGCGCAGCGGCTATGCCACGACGCAGGACATCGCCCAGACCATCCCGCAGAATTTCGGGGGTTCTCCCAACGAGGGCAACGGCGCCGGGTCGTTCAATTCGGACTCAGGGTTCAACACCGCGGCCGGTTCGAGCATCAACCTACGCGGGCTCGGCACTGGATCGACGCTGGTCCTGCTGAACGGCGATCGGCCGCCGCTCGGCGGCTTCTCCGGCGTGTTCAGCGATGTCTCTATGATTCCGGCGTCCGCGATCGAACGGATCGAGATCGTCGCCGATGGGGCTTCCGCGATCTACGGATCGGACGCGGTTGCAGGCGTCGTCAACATCATCCCGCGGCTCAACTTCACCGGCGCCGAAACCAAGTTCCGGATCGGCACCGCCGACGGCGATTCCCAAGACATCGTCGCGAGCCAGCTCATCGGCACCCGCTGGTCGGGCGGGCAGGCGATGATCGCCTACGAATATTACCATCGGACGCGCTTGGCCGCGGCGGACCGGGCCTATGCCACCGACGATCTGCGAAACTATGGCGGCACCGACAATCGCACCCGCTACGCCAACCCGGGAACCATCATCGCCGCGAACGGCCGTACCTTCGCGATCCCGCGCGGACAGGATGGTCGCAGTCTGAAGCCGGGCGATCTGGTGGCGGGCACGTTCAACCTCGGCAACGACTGGACCGATGCCGACCTGCTCCCGGACCAGCGTCGGCACTCGGTCTTCGCCGCCGCCACCCAGGAGCTCGCGCCGAACGTCCGGCTCTATGCCCGTGGCCTCTATTCGTCGCGCAGCTTCACCCAGCGCGAGCGGCCGATCAGCAATGCCGCCCGCACCGTGCCGGTGACCAATCCCTTCTATGTCGACCCCATCGGCACCCGGCAGCCGGTGCGTGTCCAGTACAGCTTCGTGCGCGATCTCGGTCCGGAGACGACCAGCGGCCGGGTCGAAGCCTATGGCGGCAGCCTCGGACTCGATGCCGACCTCGGCCGCTGGAACATAGACCTGCACGGCACCTGGGGGCGTCAGACCGAGCGCACCACAATCTCCAACCGGGTGAACACCGCCCGGCTCAATGCCGCACTGGCCGACACCGATCCTGCGACGGCCTACAACCTGTTCGGCGACGGCCCCTCCACCAATCCCGCGACGATCGCCAAGGTCCGCGGTTCCACCCGCTCGGGCAACAGCGGCACGGTGTGGTCGGCGGCGCTGCGGGCGGATGGGCCGCTCGCCACGCTTCCGGGCGGAGACATCCGGCTGGCGGTCGGTGGCGAATATCGCGAGGAGCGGTACAACGACAACGCGACGATCAGCGACGTCAGCACGCTGACGCCCGTGACGCTCGCGCCGATCGCCTTGCCCGGGCCGCGCCGGGTCCGCGCGCTCTACGGCGAAGTGCACGTACCGGTATTTGGCGAGGATTTCACGCTGCCGGGGTTTCGGCGGCTCGACCTCTCGGCGGCGGTGCGGACCGAGCGCTACAGCGACTTCGGGACCACCACCAATCCGAAAATCGGCATCGCCTGGGAACCCTTCCCGGGCCTGACCGTGCGCGGCACCTGGGGCAAGTCGTTCCGCGCCCCCAACTTCAACAACCTGCGGCAGGACCCGGCCAATTCGCTGTTCTTCGCCTATACCTTGCCCGATCCGGCTTCTCCGACCGGCCAGACCAACGTGCTGGTGCTGCGCGGCAACGATCCGGACCTGCGTCCCGAGCGGGCAACGAGCTGGACCCTCGGCGCGGACGTGCGGCCGCCGTCGATCCCCAACCTCCAGCTCAGCCTGACCTACTACAACATCCACTATCGCGACCGCATCGCTTCGCCGGCGGCGAACCTGCTCAACTTCCTGGTCAACCGCGCGACCTATGCCGGCATCATCGATGCCAATCCTTCGCTCGCGACGATCCAGAGCTACTTCGCCTCTCCGGTCTTCCAGAACCCCTTCAACCTGACGCCCAGCCAGATTTCGCTGCTGATCGACGCCCGGCTGCAGAATCTCTCGACCGTGAAGCAAAGCGGGCTGGATCTCGATCTCGGCTACGGTTTCGACGTCCTCGGCGGGAAGGCCGATGTCGGCCTGACCGGCGCCTACATCTTCCATATCGACCAGGCGCTCACCGCCACCGCGCCTTCGACCGATGTCGTGGACCGGCTCGGCAACCCGGTCGACCTGCGCCTGCGTGGCCGCGCCGGCTGGTCCGACGACCGCCTCAGCATCTTCGTGTTCGGCAATTATCTCGACGGCTACACCAACCTCACCAACGCCACGCCGCAGAAGGTCCATTCGTGGACGACGTTCGATCTGCAGATCGGCTATCGCTTCGGCAAAGCCGGAACCGACCATGATCTCAACATCGCGCTGAGCGCCACCAACCTGTTCGACCGCGATCCGCCCAAGGCGGCCTATTTCCTCGGCCCCTTCTCGGTCGGGTTCGATCCGGACAACGCCAGCCCGCTCGGCCGGGTCGTCTCGCTCACGGTTACCAAGAAATGGTGAGACCCGTGCTGCGCTATGGCCTCGCGGCGGCATGGCTAATGGTTCCATCGGCCGCCATGGCCGAGAGCTGCCGCACGCGGCTGATATCGGGGGAGCCTGCGGTAGCGCGCGATGTCACCCCGCGCGATCTTGTCGCGCTGCGCGATTTCGGACGATCCGACACTGCGCTGTCCGGACCGTCGCCGTTCAGCCTCTCACCCGACGGCACCGAGCTCGCGATCGCTCTGCGCCGGGCCGATCCCGATACCGATCGCTATTGCATCGGGATCGTCGTCGTGCCGCTCGACCGCGCCAGGCCGCCGCGGCTCATCGACGTCGGCGGCGAATTCATCCTCGCGCGCGGCGACAGCCACGGCGTTCCCGACCTGCCGGTGGGCACCGAACAGCCGGTGACGCCGCTATGGTCGCCCGGCGGTCGCTGGCTCGTCTATCTCAGGCGTGACCGGGGTGTGACCCAGGCTTGGCGTGCGCGGAGCGACGGAAGCTTCGCGGGACCGGTGACGCATGACGCTGAGGACGTGCGCGCCGTCCGCTGGTCCGAGGACGGCAGGGCGCTGATCGTCACCACCCGGCCGATGGCGACCGCGAACGCCGCGATCGAGCGCGAAGGGCGTAGCGGCTTTCTCTATGACGAACGCTTCTGGACCTTGTCCAAGGACCGGCCGCGTCCGAGGCTGCCGCTGCCGAAGACGGACCGGCTGGTCGACCCGGAGACGGGCGGCACGATCGCGGCCGCCGTTGCGCTCGACAAAGACTTGTCCGATCGGCCTACCGACGCACGGCTCTTCGCCCAATCGGAGAGCGGCGTCCGCGCCTGGACCTCGCCGACCGATCCAGGACGCGTCCTCGGTGCTATCAGCCTTAAGGTCGAGACCGGAGGCCAGACCCGCACCTGCACGATGGAAGCCTGCGCGGACGCGGTCGGGGCGCTATGGTGGCGCGATCCGGGCGAACTGCTCTTCATGCAGGGCGGCACGCCCGAGAACGGCGGCACGACCACGCTCTATCGCTGGCGCGTCGACAGCGAGGCGGCGCCGGTGCCGCTTCTCGCCACCACCGATGCCCTGATCGGCTGCCAGCTGCTCGCGCGGCGACTGATCTGCGCGCGCGAGACGCCGACCCGCCCACGAGTGATCGTCAGCCTCGATCCGGACAGCGGCCGCGCGACCACGATCTACGATCCCAATCCCGCCTTCGCACGGCTGCGCACCGGCCACGTCCAGCGGTTGCGATGGACGGACGCGCAAGGCGTTGCCGGCTATGGCGATCTCGTCCTTCCGCCCGGGCATCGCCCCGGCGACCGGCACCCGCTCGTCATCGTCCAGTACCAGAGCCGCGGCTTCCTGCGCGGCGGGACCGGCGACGAATATCCGATCCATGCCCTGGCCAGCCGCGGCTTCGCGGTGCTGAGCTTCAACCGCGTCCGGCCCTATGCCAGCGATTCCGGCGCGCGCGACCTCGCCAGCTTCATCCGGATCGGCATGACCGGCTTCGCCGAGCGCCGGCGCATGCTGTCGGCGATCGAGACCGGCATCGACCGGAGCATCGCATTGGGCGTGGTCGATCCCGCCCGGATCGGCATCTCGGGCCTCAGCGACGGTGCGGCCAGCGTCCAGTTCGCACTCATCAATTCGACCAGATTCCGCGCCGCGGCGATGAGCTCGTGCTGTGACGATCCGAGCAGCGTGCACTTCGCCGCCGGCCTCGGCTATCTCAACGACACCACCGCCTGGGGCTATCCAGAACCGGGCGCCGACGATCCGGCCTTCTGGCGGCGCTACTCGCTCGCCGCCAATGCCGATCGCATCGACGTGCCGATCCTTCTCCAGCTTCCTGACGACGAGTTCCGCCTCGGCCTCGAAACCTATGTCACGCTCGACCGGCGTCATGCGCCGATCGAGATGTACGTCTTTCCCGACGAGTATCATGTGAAATGGCACCCGGCGCACCGCCTCGCGATCTACGATCGGGCGATCGACTGGTTCGACTTCTGGCTCAACGGACGCGAGGATCCAGCGCCGGCGAAGCGCGAGCAATATAGCCGCTGGCGTGCCCTCGCAGCCCGGTCGCGGGCTACTCCGACCAGCTCCGCAGCCACGCCTCCGCATCGACCAGCGCCAGCAGGCGCATCACCAGTTCGCCCGACGGCGCCGGGTTCCTGATCGCGGCCTCGACCGCAGCCCGGTCGAGAATGCCCTGGCCGGCCAGTCCGCCTTCGAGCAGCAGCTCGCCGACAAGCCCGCGGTTGCGATCGAACAGGCGCGCGCAGAAGCCGTCGAAGGCGCCCTTCGAGCGGCGCTCGATGACGCATGTCGGCAGGCGATCGGCGAAGGCGCGGCGCGCGAGCGCACGGTTCTCGCCGCCCTCGCACCAGCGCCAGCTCGGCACCGCGAGGCAGAATTCGACGATCGGCTGCGACAGGAGCGGGAACAGGACCGGCGCGAACGAGGCCCGGCCGTGACCCTCAAGGTGATTGGAGAGCGTGGCGATCGCCCGCACATGCGCGGCCTTGCCCGGCATCGAGCGGTTGCCGCACGCCTCCGCGCTGTGCGGGACGGCTGCCAATCCGCGAGCCTCCGGCGCAAGCAGCCTGATATCGTTCCGATCCGTCCCGACCTGACGGCGCGCCACGATCCGGCGGACGAACCGTGTCACCGCTTCCCATGAGGTGGCGTGGCTGACCCGCGCGATGTCATCGAGCGTGCGGATCACCGCGAAGCGGGGGCCTTCACTCCACAGCCTGTCGATGGCCGGCGCGATCGACTGGCGATAGCCGAACAGATCGTCGCCCCCGCCGCCGCTGGCGAACGCGTCCGCACCGATGGTGCCGGCATGCGCGCGACTCAGCGCATCGGCCGCCTGTGTGAACGCGCGGGCATTGGGACGCGGCAGATCGCACGCATGCGACCGGGCGAGGTCGACATCCTCTACCTGCGGATGGGTGATCTCCAGTGGAAGTCCGAGATCATCGGCGATTGCCTGCGCGTAACCGAGCTCGGTCGGATCGCCCGGTCCGGCGGCGAAGGTGATGAGCTGCGGTGCCTCCGCGCGGCGCACCAGGGCCGCGGCGACGACGGCGGAATCGAGCCCGCCCGAGATTTCGATGAGTGGCCGCCGATAAACGCCGGCCCAGGCCGCCATGCAACGGTCGATCGTCTCGGCGAGCGCCTCGGCGGACAAGTCCTGCCCGGGTGCAGGCCGCGCGAAGTTCCAGGCGTCCCACACCCGACGACGCACCAGGCCTCCGGGGCCGACGGAGACCACCGTCCCGGGCAGCACTTCCTCGACTCCCGCGAGCGCCGTCTGCTCGCCCCGCCAGTCATGGCTCACCAGCGAAGCGGCCACGATACGCCAGTCGAACGAGGGTGTGAGCAAGCCGTGCGCGAACAGGAGCCGCGGCGCATCGGTGACCAACCAGACCGATCCGGACCGCGCCATATAGCAGGGCGCCATGCCCGAAGGATCGCGGAGCAGCTCGATGCCATCCGCCGCCGGCCGGACCGCGACATAGGCGCCCCAATGGCGCCGCACGAACGCGGTGCCGTCGTCGTCCGGAGGCCAGGAGGCGGTGTCCGACTCGGGATCGGCGGTGCGTGTAAACAGGTGGCCGAGAAGGATGCCATCGCCGAGGGGGCGGACCGTTACCGCGCCGCCTGCGAGCAGCGTGAGCCCGCCATCCGTGCGCGCGCGCCCGAGCGCGCCGGAGCGTGTCAAGGCGGCCGCCACCGCTTCGACCTTGTCGGTATCGCCGCCTGTGCCGACGAGGAGGCACCAGGAACGCATCAGCCGAGATGAAGGATCGGCGCATAGCGCCCGATCGTGTCGGGCGGATCGCCGAGCAGCGCGTGTCGCGTCTGAACCCAGCAATGCGCGCCGAACGGATAGGCCGTAACCCCGAACACCAGTTGCACCGCCTCGAGGTCCTCTCCGAGCCAGTCGACCAGCGCCAGCGAGTCGAGCAGGCAGACGCGTCGCACCGGGGCGAGATGCCGCACGGCGTGGTAGACGGCGGCTTTGGCGGCCGTCGCCTGGCGGTTGGCGGCCCTGCGCGCTGGACGCTCAAGCGCCGACCGGCGATGTTCGAGATTGGTGCGAAGCGGCATTTTGCGGAGCATGCGCCTGGCCCGGATGACGGCCGTGGCGACGCCAAGCGCCTCGCCCAAGCCGGCCCGCGCGCGCGGAAGCATTGTTCCAGGAACATCGCAGGGGATGGCGAGCGAGACCGGGTGCGCCGGACGCCGGTGTTCATCCTCGAAGCCCAGCCGTGCCGCGAGGGCCGTGAGGCAGGCCTGCGGCATCGGTCCGGCCGGCCCGCCGAGCCATTCGATGAAGGTCGCATTTAGCGGCGGCGGCAGCATGACATAGCGGTCACGCGCGATGTCGAGAAACACCGCTCTTCCGGCAGAGACCGCGACGGTTACATCCGCATTGAGGCGCCAGTAGGTGGCCATGGCCGGATGTACCGGCGCCCGGTCGGACGCCGGCATCGCTCGCATCAATCGTCGGACAGGCCGGTCTGCGGGATTTCCCGGACGAAGTCGGGCATCTGGCCCTCGCCACCGAGAGTCTCCTGGCTCGCCACGCCGAGTTCGATCACGTCATCTTCGTAGGTCATAACGCCATTCCTTCTTCTGCGGATGCGCGGCACGACGCCGACGCCCGGGCGGACGCCGGCGTCTGTCATGTCACTCGTCGGAGAGACCGGTGTCCGGAATCTCACGGACGAGATCCGGCAGCTTGCCGTCGCCGCCCAGCGTCTCTTCGCTGGCGACACCGAGATCGATCACATCGTCTTCATAGGCCATGATGCCACTCTCCTTCTCGCTGCGGACGTGCAGCGGCGCGCAGGATAGGAAGGGCGATGGGCAATCCGAATTGAATACGGTTTTGATTCTTCGATTATTCGGCCGGAGAATCTTCCATCCGATAGAGCTGGCGCAGGATGGCCGCGGCCGACCGGATACGACGCCGATGGTAGCGCGCCAGCAGCGGCCGGAGCCCGGTACCGTCGCGGCGCACAGCCGCGGCTGTGATCTCGTCGAGCTCCGCATCGACCTCGGCCAGCACAGCGGACTCCGCCACGCGCGCGGCATGGAGCCGGTCATTCATTCGCGCGATCGCCCGGGCGTGCTCGACGTTCGGCGACCAGCGCGCGATGCCGACGAACAGCGTCGCTGCTCGGACAGCCTGGTTGCCGGTTTCTCCGCCAAGCGGCACCTCCGCGGCCTGGGCGCTTGGCCTGCGAAGCACGACCCCGAGGATCTCGGCGTTCCAGGCATAGCGGTCCTTGAGTGCCGGCTCGTCGATCAGCGGAATATGGAAGCCTTCGCCGGTGCCGGTCTCGACCAGGTCTTCGCCGACGAGCATGTTGAGGCCGGCTCGTACCGGCGTCACGCTGCTGCCGAGCCGGTCGGCGAGCACGGCCGGATCGAGCCGTGCGCCCGGCCGAAACGCACCGCGCAGAATGCATGCCTTCACGGCCTCATAGACGCGCTCAGCGGTCGGGCCGGCCGCGTTCATGTCGCCTGGCTCGCAAGGTAGGCATCGACCATCGCCGCCTGGTCAGGCCGCAGCGCGTCGATCGCTGCCAGGGGCTGGTCCACGCGCTCTCCGAGCAGTACCGACGGGCACTGTCCCTCATAGTTGCCGAGGTTGGGGCGATGCTGGCGGTAGCCGACCAGCGCTGCGAGTTCCGGCGGAAAGCCGCGCGCGATCTCGGGCGGATAGGCAAGCCACTGGTTCTCGTAGGGCTTGAGCCAGCCGAGCGAATAGCCGACGACGATGCCCCGGCGCACTTCGCCGGTGCGGTTCGCGCCCGCGCCATGCAGGGTGGAGCCGAGGAACATGAGGGCGTCTCCGGGCGCCATTTCGGCCGCGACCGGCGCGGTCCGAGGCTCTGGGACGAGCGCGTTCGCGCCGTGGCTGTCCGGCCAGACCATCGTCGCGCCGTTGGCGGCGGTGAAGCGGGTTAGCGGCCAGATCACGTTGACCAGATACTCGGCCTCGCCGGCGCGCGCGCGCCACATGTCCTGGTCGCGGTGCGGCATCTGCGCGGGCGCGCCGGGATGGACGGCGATCGCCTGGGCGACGTTGAGCTGGATCCGGTCGCACCAGCGCGAGAGCAGCGTCTCGACGGCGGCGAGCATTGCCGCATGCCGGACCAAGGCGGCGGCGTGCTGCGAACGGATCAGGAGCCGTCCGAACCGCTTGGTCGTGGTACCGTAGAAGGCGCCCTCGCAGAACGGCGTGCGCGCGAAATCCTCGGCCAGGTCCTGGTCCAGCGCAGCGATCGTCGCGGGCGGGAGCGCGCCACGGACAATGCAATAGCCGCGTTCGTTGAGTTCGATCGCGTGGCCCTCAAGGAGGGGCATCATGGTCTCGGTCATCGCGCCTCTCCCTTCAGGCGGCCACGCGCGCGGCGGCACGGATGTCGATCGACGGCACGATGCCGGCCGCGGCTAGCTTTGCCGGCGTATCGGCGTTGATCTCGATCCCGAGCGCGACGAGCATTGTGCCGTCGATCACCTGCGGCAGGCCTAGCGGCCGGCAGCGCCAGCCGAAGGCGAGGATCTGCTGGAACCACGGCATTTCGGCGATCGCGGTATAGGCGGTGATTCCATGGGCGAGCGCGTGCTCGGCGAGCGCCGTCACCAGTGTGTTGCGCGCCGCCCGACGCTCGCGCGCCGAAAGGCCGCGATCGAGACAGAAGCGGGTGATCTCGAAAACGTCGGGGGCCTGCGGCGGCACCTCCTCGCACAGTTCGCCATAGAAGCTGTCAAGGATATGTGGGCGCGTGGTGGGCAGCAGCCGCGCCGAGGCGAGATGGCTTCCGTCACCGTCGGCGAGCACCAGATAGGTCGCGTGGGTGTCGTCGAACTGGTCGACCTCATAGGTGCCGTCGATCACCGGCACATCCCATTTGAGCAGATCGACGAAGACGGATTTGCGCGCGGCGAACATCGCGCGGAGCACGCCGTCCGGGGTGGGGCGCGCGGCCGTTTGCATGATGTGAAGCATGTCTGGCCTCCCTTGGCTGTCGGTCTGCCAAGGGTCTGCCGGGACGACGGCGTCCGCTATTCCCGAAAAGGGTAATATCAGCGGCGGAAGACATCGGTGAAAGTGAGCGTTCCGTCGAACAGCGCCCGGATCGCCAGCAATGTTCGCTTGCTTACCCCGTATCGTGCGCAGGCCATCTTGATATGGCGCGCAACCGTCTCTTCGGTCACGCTCAGGATGCGGCTGATCTCCCAGTCGGTCTTGCCGCGCGCCGCCCACAGGAGGCAGTCGCGCTGCCGGTCGGTGAGCGCAGGCGGCGGCGGCTTGGAGAGATGCCCGCGATCGGACCAGAGCCGGCGCGCGGCCTCGAACGCGAAGGTGCCGGCAAGCTGTGCAATCGGGAGCAGGTCGACGACGATCGGCCGGCCCGCCTCGCTCGCGAACGAGCAGGACCCGCGCGCCTCGCCGGGGACATGGGCGGGAACGGTGAAGCCGTCGCCAATGCCTTCCTCGCGGCCCATCGCCAGCACGCGCCGGTCCTCGGCGGTGAGCGGGATCATGTCAGACATGCGCGACCAGCAGAAGCCGACACTCGTCACGTGGCTCGCGCGGTGCACCGGATCGGATACGCCGAGCGCGTTGCGGTCGTAATAGTCGGCCCATCGATCAGGGTAGTTGTGGAGCCGGATTGCCGTGCCTTCGGCGGCGAGCACATCGACATGATGGGTCAGCGCGAAATATTGGAAGCCGAGCTCGTCGGTCACCGCCCGCATCGCAGCGGTCAGGTCGTCAACGGTCCTCACTTCCTCGACGATGCGGATGAACGGCAGCGCCATCATGTGCATGCCCATCGGGCAGCAACACGGTCCCAGGCGGCGTCTCAAGCCACCGCATATCCCGAGACCGCCCTTTCCCTCGTACTCGGGCTGGAAGACGGGGCCTCACGCCGTCTTCCGGCGACTCTAGCGATTGCATCACGTTATCATGTGAAACTCGTACGAAGAAGACGTTGCGCGCATCGAAGAAGGTTGAGTCCGCGGCAAGCTTTGCCCGACCCACCCTCAGTGCCGGCAAATAGCCATTGCGCCATCGCCGAGTTGCCCGCGCAAGCATGATAGGGGATGGCCAAGACGAGGGCGCCGAACGCTGGCGCGACGGCAGCCGCTATACTCGCCTGCGCGGAATTGATCGCGCCGGCCTCATGTGGGAGTGGCTACGTCGCGATCCCGATTACATCGCCTGGTATGCGCGGGCGAGCCGGGCAACCCGCGGCGGCCCCTCTCCAGGGCTCGAGCCGGCCCAGTGGGGGCTTCACTTTCGCCGAGAATCCGGACCGCGCAGCGCCCGAGGCCCGGATCATCTGGCATGCCGATCTCGACCCTGGCACGCTGCGCGTCATCGCCCTCCCGTCGAACCCCGCGGACCCCGATAGCATCCGCACCGAGCATATCGCGCCGTGGCTGGCGATCGCGACCGACGATGACGGTCGGGAGCATGCCGTACTTTCCGACGGATGGCATCGCATCCGGATCGATGTCGAGGAAGGCAGCATCGCTCGCGAGGAAGCCGTGCTGCTCCATTATCGTCTGCTCGGCGTCGCCTCGGCCGAGCCCAGGATCCTGCCGCTCCGGCGCTTCATCGAGCTGTGCCGCCACAGCCGCTTCGCCCGCTCGCTGTTCCCGCGGGATCCACGCGTGGAGCGCTGGCTGACGGTGTTGCGCGTCCATGACGCGCTCGCCGCTGGCGCCAGCCAGCGCGAGATCGGCGCCGCATTGTTCGGCGAGGATCGAATCCTGCTCGACTGGAGCGGGCGCTCGGACTCGTTGCGCTCGCGCGTGCGCCGCTTGGTGCGCGACGCGCACACGATGGCACGTGGCGGTTATCGCAATCTTCTGCACGAGCGCACCCATGGTTCACAGCGTGGCCCTTGAGTGGCAGTCCAGCTCCCGCCAGCATCTTCTCGACTCACCGTCGGAAGAACTGAAACCTGTTGTTGCCCCCTAAATGGCTGACAGGGCCTCGCGGGTTTTGCGGTCGATAAACTGGCGCGGGGATCTATAACCGAGCACTTTGTGCGGATGCACGGAGTTATAGTGCTCGAACCAGCGCGGCAGCTGGTTGATGACGGCCTGGGCGTCAGGCCGAGGGCTGACGCGTGCATAGTCGCGCTTCAGCGTCCGGACGAAGGCTTCGGCCATGCCGTTGCTCTGCGGGCTTTCGACCGGCGTGGTGCGCGGGATGAGCCCGATCTGGCGCGCGAAGCGCCCTGTCTCGTGAGCGGTGTAGCAGCTGCCATTGTCGGTCAGCCATTCGATTGAGCCAGGCAGCCGGTTCACCTGGCCGAACCGGCGCTCGATGGTCGCGACCATCAGGTCTCGAACATCTTCGGCGGTGATACCGGCCGTGGTTGCAACATAGCCCATGGCCTCGCGATCGCAGCAGTCGAGCGCAAAGGCACGCGGACCTTCTCACCATTGTCGCAGGCGATCTCGAGGCCGTCGGAGCACCAGCGCGTGTTGCGGGTGTCGACCGCGATTTTCCCCTCGTGGCGCCGCTCCTCGCCGCGCCCGCTGTGGCGCTGCAGCAGCAGGCCGTTCGCCTTCATCACACGATAGACGCGCTTTGGGTTAGGCGCTTTGCGCCCGTGGACCTCCGCCTGCCGCCGCAGCAGAGCATGGACCCGGCGATACCCGTAGGTCGGCAGGTCGAAGATCAACGCGCGGATCTCGGCGACCAGTTCGCCATCTGGCAGAGGCGGCCTGCTGCGTCGCCGCAGAGCGGATCGGTTGCGCACAGCCAAGAGATGCGACCGTGAGACGCCGAGTGCGTCGGCGACGGCGCTCACCGGTCTTCCTCGGGCAACGAGGTCGAGCGCAACAGCAGTTTTTTTGGGCCTGCGGCCCGGGAGATCGCCTCCCGGAGGATCTCGTTCTCCATGGTCTTCTTGCCAAGCATCCGCTGCAGCTCACGCACCTGTGCCTCGAGCGAGCGGTACTCGGACGCAGGCACGACCTCCTCGCCAGCGCCGGCCGCAGTGAGTGCGCCCTGCGCCATCAGCCTGCGCCAGGTGAAGAGCTGGTTGCTGGCAACGCCGTGCCGGCGCGCGACGAGCGAGACGCTCATCCCTGGCATGTAAGACTCCTCGATCATCCGGACTTTCTCGTCCGGGGTCCAGCGCCTCCGGCGCTGGACCCCGGAGAGAACCTCGCCACCATGGTAACGCCTGGTTGTATGATCGGTCATATGCCTCACTCTTATCCAAGAGCGAGGCCCTGTCAGGTCAATTAGGGGGCCACCTCAAAACCTGCGCTTCAGTTAAACGGGAGAACTATCTAATTTGTGAGGCAAGAGGAGCGGACCATGAGACTGCTGCGCTGGCTTTGGTCGTTGTTTGGAAAGAGTCGGCATGCGCCCGCAAGCCAGTCACGACGTAAGCATTTTCCACTGGTCGCGATCGCCTGCTATGGCCTGGACGGTCGCGCACCCCCGCTTCACTGGAAGCCCTGCCATCCCTTTACTCGGGCTCGCTTCAAAGCGGACCTAACCTGCGCGAGGGGGCATGCAGTCAGCCTCAAGAATCATGAGGTGCTCAGCGACGGACGGGTCATACCGAGCGTCGTCTGCCTCGCGCCCGGCTGCGACTTCCATGAATATATTCGCCTGGAGGGCTCGACCGCCGGACATCTCCCTAGCCCGCACTAGGCCGCCAGAACATCCCGCTCTCCGACAAGCATTTCAGGCTCGATCTCGCGGCCGATATCATCAAAGGCATAGAGCAAGGCGATGCGCTGTCCATTCCAGACGAACCGATAATGGGTCGTCTGAAGCGTGCGCCCGAGACGATCCCCATTGAGGACCACGGCGCAGGTCCCATACGGTCGCTCGGGCGGGTGAAATAGAATGCCGTCAGCATCGTCGGGCAGTCTCGTCCCGAGCTCCAGTCGCGCATCGCGGTCGAGATCGACAGCGATTGATCGCAAGTCCCAGAAACGGCCTTCGATCGGAGTCTTCAGCATCCGCATATCGAGGCCAGTCGGAGCCTCGTCGGTTCGCCCCAAAAAACGCTCGCGTCGGGCAACGGCGATAGCGAGCGCAGTCTGTGGGTCGGCAGCGAGTTCGAGACAAGGCCGTTCCTCCCCAAAGAAAGTGCTGCCTTCGGGATTGCCATAGGCAAACGGCGCGAGGTTCCAATTCTGGATCCGATGTGTGGAGGCCGGGTCTGTATTGGCGGCAAGCCGCGCTTCCGAGCGGAGCCGCGGGTTGGTCAGCGCTTCTAAATTGGTCAATGCCTCAAGTCGGTCGTTTGCGACCAGCCCCTCGTAAACCGAGACGGGCGGGAAACGTGAGGGAATGAGCCGATAACCGTCCATCGCCCAAGAGATCACGCGCACCATTGTATCTTTATCCCCCGCGCTGGGCGTCCAGATAGCGTCGGACGCGATATAGGCTGGCAACACTGCCCTCCAACATGACGTCGAGCGCACTGGCGCCGTCGAAATATCTGTTTGGTGCCCTTATCCATTCCTCGCCGCGGGCATCTTCCGTGAAGAGGATTCGCAGTGCTTTCCAGATCGAGAGCAGGTGGGAAAGGCGTTCGCGCGTATCAGCCGGGAGTGTTCCTCCATCCTTCTTCCACTTGAAGAATGTCGATCGGCCGGGGGAACCGAGCAGCAGGATTTGATCGTCCGTCGAAAGCCGCCAGCGATCCGCCATCCCGAAAAAAGCTTCTAGCTCAGCTGGAATCCGGGTTTGCCCGGCACCCGGTTGGGCGTCGGGAGCGGTGGTTGTCATGACAAAATCTCCTTAAGTCCATATTCGGACTTGACGCGATATTGAGTCCCGATTCATACAGTGTCCAGATCAGGACTCATTTGGCACTTTAGTCCACATGATTCGATCGTCAAGAGTCGGAATGCCGCGATGCGGCGGGAAGGAGACGTGAACATGACGCAGGCAGACGATGGGCGTCGCACCTCGGCCATCGAAGTGAATGGCACTACGGTCCGATTCGAGGACCATGTCGTGAAGGGGCGCGAGGCGCTGACCGCGATCGGCCTGGTTCCGGCGAGCGAGCATCAGCTCATCCTGATCCGCAACCGCCGCACGCGGCTCGTCGGCGCGGATGACCCGATCGATCTCAAGCAGGAGCAGGGCGGCGTTCTCCGCGCCTTCGCCTCCGACCGCGCCTATGCGTTCACTGTTGACGAGATCAGCCAGGTCTGGGGCACGGCGACGCTCGAGGTCGACGAGCTGCTGACGCACTGGGAGCCGCCTGCGGGCAAGGACTGGGTGCTCGAGCGCGAGGATGAGCCCGACATTGTGCTGCGGCCCGGCGCGACGATCACGTTCGAGCCTCAGGGCGTCGAGGACATCGTCTCGCGTCCGCGTCACGGCAACGACAAGTTGCTCGTCACCGTGATTACCACGAGCGGTGTCTTCCCGGCGCAGGGCGCGCTGCGTGTTGAACCGGCGGAGTTGATCGCGAACGTGCTGGCGCGCGCAGCACGCAAGCTCAACCTCACCGACACCGCCGACTGGGTTGCGCAAGTCAATGGCGCCGACATCAACCCCCAGTACAGCTTCGTTCAGGCCGGCCTGTCGGGCGAAGTCGATATCGAATGGGGCGCGCGCGAAGGGGGTGGCGGCAATGCTTGAGGCACTCTCGCGTGCGGCGTTCGAGCGCGACGTTGGTCGCCTCGACCGCCGCATGGCGGAAAAATTCCGCTGGGAGGTGGTGACGGCGCGGTTTCCGGTGCTCGACGTGATCTTCCGCCATCCGACCGAGACGCCGCTACGGCTACGTCTCACCTGTACCGACTGGGATGAGCTACCGCCGAGTATTGAGCTGCTCGCCGCCGATGGCACCTGTCTCACCACGCCGCCGCCGCATGTCGGCAGTGTTTTCCACCCGGGCCCGCACCGGAACACGGGACGCCCCTTTGTCTGCATGCGGGGCGCCCTCGAATATCATACGCACGAAAGCCATCTGAACGATCATTGGTCGAACTATCGCGGCAAACCTGGCATCGACCTCCTCGGAATCCTGAGCCAGCTCTGGCGCGCCTGGAAGAGGGCGGTGCGGTGACGCGGATCGTCTGCCCCCGCGCAATCCTCTTCGAGACTATCGCGCGCCTGCGCAACGGCGGCCTGCAGCGCAAGGAGCGGGTCGTGCTCTGGCTCGGCAAGGTAAGTGCCGCGCCGCCCGAGCCAGTGGCGGAAGTCTATGAGCCGGAGCAGATCACTGCGATCGATTATTTCCGGCTGCCACCGCCCAGCATGCGCGCCTTGATGGCGCATCTGCGCACCAGGCGCCTCAAGATCCTCGCGCAGCTGCACACACATCCAGGTCGTGCCTATCATTCCGAAGTCGATGACGAATGGGCGATCGTCCGCCATGTCGGCGCTCTGTCGCTGGTCCTGCCCCGCTTCGCCGCGACCACGACTGTCGAGAATTTTCTCGTTCAGGCAATGACCTATGAGCTCTCGCCCACCAACGAATGGCTGCACGTTCCCAATCACGGCCCCTCCGGCCGTATCGAGATCCGCTGATGATCAATGCCCAGCAGGAAAACGCCCGGATGCTTGCTGCTGTGCTCGGCATCGGCGAGGACGAGGCAGCGCAACGTCTTGCGCGCACCGTCCTCGTCACCGCTGGCGCTAGCGCGCCCGACCGCGACTGGGCCGATGAAATCATTGCCCTGCTTTCACTCACTGTCGAGGTGACGCGCACGCCAGGCGGCGCGGTCCATGCCGAACTCGTCATCGGGGACGCCGTGCCGCTGACGACCGCGCCGCGTCTTCATGCTGCGATCGATGCGGCCGGGGTGACGATCGCAGCCGACCCCGTAGCCCCTTCGGCCACCTCGCCGCATCCGCTGTTCGCGACAATTGCCGCCTGTTCGGTCGCGGCGGCGGCGCTGCACCTCGTCATCGACGATGCGTCGCTGCCATCATCGCCGCTTCCGCTCAGCTATCGCTTCGATACGCTCGGCGTGCCGCGCGGCGCGCTCGACCGCACCGTCTATCTGTCGGGCGCCATACTGGTCGGCGCCGGTGCGGTTGGCCATGGCTTCCTGCGCGCGCTGCGCCATCTGGCGGCGCGCGGAACGCTTCCCATCATCGACCCGAAAACGGTGAGCGAGGGCAATTTCAACCGCTGCGTCTATCTCCAGCCCGGCGATGGCGGGCGTGACAAGGCGCGTGCGCTGGCCGCGCGGGCACAAGGCGATTTCCCGAACCTTGCGCTCGAGCCCTGCGTCGAGGAGTTCAGGGCGTACTGCAAGCGGATGGGCCCGCCCGCGACCGCCATCGTCACGGTCGACAGCCGGCGCGCGCGGCGCTCGATCCAGTCCGAGCTGCCCGGTCGTGTAATCGACGCTTCGACGACCGACATCCGCGCTGTGGTCGTGCATTCGCACCGACAGCCGACCGAGCACGCCTGTCTCGCCTGCACCTATCGTCACGTCCCCGAAGAGAATCTGCGCGAGCGCGCAATCGCCGAGGGCCTGGGTATCACGGTGGAGATGGTCAAGCAGGGCTTCATTTCGCCCGCGGCCGCCGCCGCGATCGAGGGAAGGCATCAGCAGGTCGCGTCCTCGGCGATCGAGGGCATGGCATATGACAGCCTGTTCAAGCAGCTCTGTGCCGCTCAGACGCTGTTGAGCTCGGACAACCGGCAGGTGCTCGCGCCGTTCGCGTTCGTCAGCGTCCTGGCTGGTGCGCTCCAAGTCATCGAGTTGCTTCGCTCGGACAGTCGGGTGGATGGCACCAACTATTGGACTGTCGATCCTTGGCGGGCTCCGGTCCAGCGTGTGCGCGTTCTTCGCCCCCGAATTGCTAATTGCGAGTTTTGCGCGAACCCCGATGTCGGCGCCATCGCACGCGAACTCTGGGGCTAGTCGAGAAGCACGCATAGCAGGGCACGGCCACCCCATGGAACGCCAAGCTCGCTCAATGCGGATTATCGTTGCGAGGGTTCGCGCCTCACGCGCGTGCCGCGCGCGACCGCGCTCTACGGCTCGGGCATGCGCCTTCGCCGCCGAGCCCCGCTGCCGCGGGTCTCGGCCTAGCGGTGACGATCGGCTGGCGCTGAAGCGGTCGCCGCGCTCCCGCGCGGCGGCGCTGTTTGCGGCCTCTCCCGGATGCGCGGGAGTGGGCGGCGCGCCCTCCTAGGCGCGGACGCGGCGGCGGCAAGCCGGCCATCGGGCCGGCTCCTCCATTGCCATTGCGGCCCTTCGGGTGCCGCCGCCGCTCGGGCCCGCGCCTTTCCGGTCGCCTCTCGCCGCCCACCCCCGCTTTCCGGGGAAGGCCATGGGGTTTTCGGGGCGGGAAGGAGGCAAGCCATGCGAGCAACCCCCAGCCGCCGCGCCAAGCGGACGCCGCAGTGCAGAACCCGACAACCGTCCGGCGCGCAGGCCGAAATCCGCGCCGGCCTCTACCAGGAGGTCACCCGCCGGATCATCGCCGAGCTTGAGGCGGGGCGCTTTCCTTGGGTCCAGCCTTGGGGTCGACCCGAGGCGGCGGGCCTCGTACCCGGCCTGCCGCGCAACGCGCTCACCGGCCGCCATTATTCCGGGATCAACGTGCTGATCCTGTGGGGCGCGGTCATCGCGGAAGGTTTCCCCAGCCAAGGCTGGCTGACCTTCAAGCAGGCGCTGGAAGCGGGCGGCAATGTCCGCAAGGGCGAGCGCGGCACCACCGTCGTCTATGCCGACCGCTTCACCCCCGAAGCCGAGAAGGAGCGCGCGCGGGAGAGCGGCGAGGACGCCAAGGCCATCCCCTTCCTCAAGCGTTTCACCGTGTTCAACGTGGCCCAATGCGAGGGGCTTCGCCCCGGTCTCGCCCCCGAGCCGCTGCCGCTTCCCGAACGCGACATCGTGCCCGTCGCCGAGGAAGTGATCGCGGCAAGCGGCGTCGATTTCCGCATCGGCGGGAACCGCGCCTTCTACGTGCCGGGCGAGGACTATGTGCAGGTCCCGCCGCAGCCCGCCTTCTTCGAGCAGGTCAATTATTACCGCACCTGCCTGCACGAGTTGACCCACGCGACCGGCCACCGCTCGCGGCTCGCCCGCAACCAGACCGGCGCATTCGGCAGCAGGGACTATGCCCGCGAGGAACTGGTCGCCGAGATGGGCGCGGCCTTCCTGTGCGCGAGCCTCGGCATCGTGCCGACCGTCCGCCATGCCGACTATCTGGCGGGCTGGCTCGACGTGCTGCGCGAGGACAATCGGGCGATCTTCCGCGCCGCCGGCCAAGCCAGCAAGGCCGCCGACTGGCTGCTCGCCCGGCGGCCCTGTCCCGAGCAGGGTCGAGGGGGCGAAGCACAGGAAGGGAGGCTGGCGGCATGATCCTCCTCACCCCCGAGCTGCGCTTCGCGCTACGCGCCAACGATATTAACCGCCGCGCCGCCGCGCAGGGCGGCAGGCCCGAGCCCGACCCGGTTCCGGTGGTCAAGCTGTTCAATCCGCTGGGCGCGGCGACATGGCTCGCGACCGAACTCGGCGAGGACGACGACACGCTGTTCGGCTTGGCCGATCTCGGATTCGGATGCCCTGAACTCGGATGTTTCAGCCTGTCCGAGATCGCCTCGCTGCGCTTGCCCTTCGGGCTCGGCATCGAGCGCGACATCGGCTTTTCGACGACCGCGAGCCTGTCGGTCTGGGCCGACACCGCGCGCCGCGTCGGTTCGATCCTCCAGGCCCAAGCCGTCATCCGGCGCATCGAGTCCGCGCCGGTTCCCGAGCTTCCGACCGATCCCGATGGCGGGAAAGGCGGATGACGCGCGGCGCGTTCCGCCGCTTATCCAAAGCCGGTCCGCCATCCCCGCAAAGAGCGACGGACCGGCACTCACAAGGAGTGCTGACCATGAAACTCGATTTTATCCCGCTCGACAAGCTGGCCGTCAGCAAGGCCAACATGCGCTATGCCAAGCGCCCGCCCGACGTGTCGGACATCCTCCCCACGATCCGCGCGCGCGGCATCCTCGTGCCGCTGATTGTGCGCCCGCAACCCGGCCCCGAGGACGCCGAGGGGCACGCGCCCGACGCTTTCGAGATCGTCGCCGGAAGCCGCCGCTTCCACGCTGCGCGGATCGTCGCCGACGAGACGGCGCAGCCCGAGCCGGTGCCCTGCGCGATCCTCGACGCGGACGACGATGCCGCCGCCATCGAGGCTTCGCTGATCGAGAATCTGGCGCGGCTCGATCCCGACGAGGTCACCCAATGGGAGACGTTCACCCGGCTGGTGAAGGAAGGCCGCGCTCCGGAGGATATCGCCGCGACCTTCGGGCTTCCCGAACTGACGGTGAAGCGTGTCCTCGCGCTCGGCAACCTCCTGCCCCGCATCCGCCAGATGTACGCGCGCGAGGAGATCGACCGGACGACCGTCCGGCACCTGACGCTCGCCAGCAAGAGCCAGCAGCGCGCATGGCTGGCGCTCGCCGACGATCCGAATGCCTATCTGCCGACCGGCCACCAATTGAAGGCGTGGCTGTTCGGCGGGCAGTCGATCGCGGCGCGGCACGCGCTGTTCAACGTCGCGGCGAGCGGGCTTGTCACCATCGCCGACCTGTTCGGCGAGGACAGCTATTTCGCCGATACGGACGCCTTCTGGACGGAGCAGAATGCGGTGGTCGAAGCGCGCCGCGCCGAATATCTGGACGCCGGATGGGCCGATGCGGTGATCGTGCCGCCGGATCAGCATTTCCATAGCTGGGAATATGAGAAGGCGACCAAGCGCAAGGGCGGGCGCGTCTATATCGACGTGCGCGCCAGCGGCGAGGTCGTGTTCCACGAAGGCTATGTCTCGCGCAGGGAAGCCCGCCGCGCAGCGGCTTCGGAAGGGGATTCGGCGGTCCAACCCAAGCCGACGCGGCCCGAGGTCAGCGGCCCGATGCAGGTCTATATCGACCTTCATCGCCACGCCGCCGTGCGCGCGGCGCTGCTCGCCCATCCGGGCGTCGCGCTCAGACTGATGGTGGCGCACGCCATCGCGGGCTCGCACCTGTGGAGCGTGCGGGCCGAGCCGCAATCGGTGCGCAACGACGAGACCCGCGAAAGCGTCGAGACAGTGCAAGGCGAGACTGTGTTCGACGAACGCCGCCGCGCGGTGCTCGGCCTGCTTGGCTTCTCGCCCGACGAGCCGACCGTGGTCGCGGGCAGCGTGGAAGGCGCGGACGGCGACGCGCTCGCCGCACTGTTCTGGCGGCTGCTCGACCTGCCCGACGCGGCGGTGATGGATGTGATCGCGGTGATCATGGGCGAAAGCCTCGCGGCGGGAAGCGCGGCGGTCGAAGCGGTCGGACTCCATATCGG
This sequence comes from Sphingomonas sp. UBA1000, assembly GCA_002291855.1. Classification (GTDB taxonomy): domain Bacteria; phylum Pseudomonadota; class Alphaproteobacteria; order Sphingomonadales; family Sphingomonadaceae; genus Sphingomonas_B. Next base: position 112 of record DBAW01000209.1, on the reverse strand, counting down.
CCTCGACATGGCCGACTGGTGGCAGGCCGATCCCGCCTTCTTCGAGCTGGTCCGCGACCGCGAGGTGCTGGCTGCGCTCGTCGTCGATGTCGCGGGCGAAGCCGTCGCCGCC
>DBAW01000011.1 GCA_002291855.1 Sphingomonas sp. UBA1000 | reverse complement strand
GGAGCGGCTGGCGCAGGCGGGCTGGCTGCTCGGCGTCGCCACCGGCAAGTCGGATCGCGGGCTGAAACTGTGTCTGGAACGCCATGGCCTGACCGGCCATTTCATCACCCTGCAGACCGCCGACCGCCACCCGTCCAAGCCCGATCCGTCGATGCTCAACGCGGCAATGGCCGAGGCCGGGTCCGGCCCCGCGACCACGGTGATGATCGGCGACACGGTGTTCGACATGGCGATGGCAGTGACCGGCGGTGCGCACGCGCTGGGGGTCGATTGGGGCTATCATGACGCCGCCGAACTGCGCGCGGCGGGCGCGCGGGCGGTGGCGGTGGCCGCCGCCGATCTGCCCGGCTGGCTGGAGCAGATGACATGACCGACGATCCGGCGCGGACGCGCTTTTTCCTGCTGTCGCTGACCCGGCTTGGCGGCGCCGTGCTGCTGATGCTCGGGCTGGTGGTGGCATCGGGCCGGTTCGAGGCGGTGCCGCGCGGCGTCGGCATCGTGATGGTGATGCTGGGCGCGTTCGGCTTTGCATTGCTGCCCCGGCTGCTCGCCCGGCGCTGGCGGAGCCGGCAGTGAAGCGGTTCTGGACGACCGCCGAGGCGGTGGGGGGCGAGGTGCGGCTCGACGGCCGGCCGGTGCGCACCCCCGGCCGTTCGCCGCTCGCCGTGCCGTCGCCCGCGCTGGCGGCGGCGCTGGCCGCGGAATGGCAGGCGGTGGGCGAGACGGTCGATCCGCGCGCGATGCCGCTGACCGGGCTGGCCAATGCCGCGATCGACATCGTCACCCCCGATCCGGCCGGCTTTGCCGCCGGGCTGGCGCGCTATGGCGAAAGCGATCTGCTCGCTTATCGCGCCGCGCATCCCGCCGCGCTGGTCGCGCGCCAGCAGGCGCTGTGGGATCCACTGATCGGCTGGGCCGAGCGCCGCCATGACGTCACCGTCATCCGCGTCGAAGGGGTGATCCACCGCCCCCAGCCCGAGGCGACGCTGGCCCGGCTGGGCGCGGCGGTGGCGGCGCTCGATCCGTTCACCCTTGCCGGCCTGTCCCCGGTCGTGACCATCGGCGGATCGCTGATCGCCGCGCTGGCGCTGGTCGAGCAGGCAGCCGCGCCCGACGCGCTGTGGGACGCGGTGATGCTCGACGAGCTGTGGCAGGAAGAGCAATGGGGCGCGGACGATCTCGCGCTGGCCGCGCGCGCCGCGCGCCGGGCCGAATGGGACGCGGCGGTGCGCTTCCTCGCGTTACTGGGCGGCTGACCGGCCGGGGCGGCTGAGCTGCCAGGCGATGACCGCGCCGGCACCGGCAAACCCCGCCAGATCGGCGACCAGCGCATAGATGGCATAGCCCCAGGCCCCGTGCATGAACACCGGCAGGCCGAGATGGATCCACGCGCACACCGCCGCCGCCAGCACCAGCGCGGTGCGCCACAGCGCGGCAAAGCCCCTGACCGGCAGCGCGGCGAGCGCCAGCGCGAGCAGCAGCCCGGTGCCGAGCGCCAGCACCAGCCCGGCGGTCAGCGATGCCGAATCCATCACCGGAAAGCCGCCGCTGTTGAAGATCACGGTCGCGACCGGACCCTGGCCATACAGGCTCGTCCCCTGCGGCGTCGCCGGATCGGGGACCAGATAGGTGCCGGTGCCGCCCGGCCCGAGCGTTGTCGCCATCAGCGCGTGCAGCTCGGCCATCCGGCTGTCGTCGGCGCGCGAAAAGGCGAGCGCGGTCAGCGGCGTGCCCCAGAACAGCCCGCCGACCACAAACAGCACCAGCCCGCCCAGAAGCCCGCCTGTCAGAATCCTGATCATCATCGCCCCTCCCGCAACCGTCTCCGGACCGGAGGCGAACGCGCCGCGTGCCGATCCGGTTGCCGGAGCCGGTGTTCCGGCGGTGAAGGCTGCGCCCGCAGGCGCGGGGCGTCAATCCTTGGCGCGGGTCAGGTTGCGGACAAAGCCGATCAGCCCGCCCTGGCGGCTGCGCTTCAGCCGTTCGGCGTCGAGGATCGTCTGCACCTTCTGGAAACAGGCCTCGGCATCGTCGTTGACGAGCACATAATCATAGCCGTCCCAATGGCCGATCTCGGCGGCGGCGCGGCTCATCCGCGCATCGATCACCTCGTCGCTGTCGGTGCCGCGCCCGCGCAGCCGGCGCTCCAGCTCGTCCATCGACGGCGGCAGGATGAACACGCGCACGACGTCCGCGCCGGCCAGCTGATACAGCTGCTGCGCGCCCTGCCAGTCAATGTCGAACAGCACGTCGCGGCCCTGGGCGAGCATCGCTTCCACCGGCGCGCGCGGCGTGCCGTAACGCTGGCCGAACACATGCGCCCATTCAAGGAACTCGCCGGCGGCGACCATGTCCTTGAAGCGCGCCAGATCGACGAAATGATAATCGCGCCCGTCGACTTCGCCGGGGCGGATCGGCCGGGTCGTCACCGACACCGACATTTCCAGATTGCGGTCGGCGGCGAGCAGCTTGCGCGAGATCGTCGATTTGCCCGCACCGCTGGGCGACGACAGGATCAGCAACAGGCCGCGCCGCTTGAATTTGTGCGGATCGTCGGCGCGGGGCGTGGGGGATGGGGCGGGGCGGAACACGGCCCTGCTAGTGGCGCGGCCATGCGCCGCCGTCAATGCTCGCCCGCGCGCGATCGTCCCGCTTCGGTGCAGGCCCCCGCCGGTCAGGCCTTGGGCGTGCCGCGCCGCCGGTCGAGCGCCTTTTTGGCGACATAGGCCCCGCCGAGCACCAGGCCGAGCGGGCCCATGCGGCGCAGCGCGCCGACCGCGACCGCGCCAATCACCGCGCCCTTGAGGCCGCCCTTGCCGTCGCGCCGGTCGATTTCCCGGCCCACCAATGCTCCGATCACCTTGCCGATCATGCTCTGCTCCTTCTGCCGCGCGCACCTGCGGCGTGCGGCACGCCACCTGCATAACGCGCGAATGCCGCTTTCGCGATCATGAACGGCGGGCGGCCTTTTCGGCGAGGCCCGATACGCCCTCGCGCCGCGCGAGTTCGTCCATCACCTGATCGAACGACAGGTCGTGCGCGTCGAGCAGCACGGCAAGGTGGAAGATCAGGTCGGCGACCTCGCCGACCAGCCCGTCACGGTCGCCGCTTGCCGCGGCAAGCGCGGTTTCGACCGCCTCCTCGCCGACCTTCTGGGCGATTCGCCGGACACCGCGCGCGCGCAGCCGCGCGACATAGGACTGGTCGGGATCGGCATCGCGCCGGGCGCGGACAAGGGCTTGAAGCGCGGTCAGGTCCATGACCCGCCTGTCGCGCGCCCGCCCGCCCCGGTCAAGCGCGGTGCTGGGATCCGCCGCCCCTGACGAGCAGCAGCAGCCCGATCGCCGCCATACCCAGCATCACCCAGTGCGGCGCACCCAGATCGGGCATCTCCGGCACCGACAGCCGCCGCAGCGCCGGAAACATCCGCGCCAGTTCGCCATAGGCCGACGGCCCGGCCAGAAGAATGACGCCGGCCATCGCCATATTCCCCATCAGTCGCAGACCAGACATGATCACAACCTCCTCTGGCCCAAGGTTACGCAAGAACCCTGCCAGAATCGGTTAAGCCCGGCCTCCGGCGCGATGCCGAGGTTAGCGCCGTCGAAAGGCTCGGCCGGGGTGTCAGCCTGGCCGACAGCGACAAGCGGGGTGTTCCTGTTGTCGCGGCACCGGTGTTTGTTTGGGAAGAACGGCACCGGAAGTTTGTGATTGTGAAGAACGGCACCGGGTGTTTGTGATTG
>DBAW01000015.1:5477-7362 GCA_002291855.1 Sphingomonas sp. UBA1000 | reverse complement strand
CCTTCGCCCGCGCCCGCTCCGGCTCCTGCGCCGGATCCGACGCCGGCCCCGACGCCCAGCCCGACGCCGGCCCCTGCACCTTCGCCCGCGCCCGCTCCGGCTCCTGCGCCGGATCCGACGCCGGCCCCGACGCCCAGCCCGGCACCGGCCCCTGCACCCTCGCCTGCGCCTGCTCCGGACCCGACGCCGAGTCCGACGCCGGCCCCCGCTCCCGCGCCGGCTCCCGCCCCGGCGCCGTCGCCCAGCACCTCGGAAGCGCTGGCGGTGGGCCGCAAGCTCGGCAACTCGATCCAGCGGCATCTGGGGCGCATCCGTGGCCTGTCGTTCGTGAAGGAGGCCGATCTGCTCGATCTCGCGCCGACGCCGACCCCCACGCCCAGCCCGGCCCCGGCCACCTCATCTGCCCTCGATACCGGCACCAGCGTGACCACCGGCAAGGCGGCGGCGGTCGTGGTCACCCCGGGCGCGGTGCTTCCGGCGCTCGATGACATATTGACCGGATCGCCGGTTGCGCGGCTTGCCGATGCGGGGGGTGACGCCAACCATGCCGGCGGGGCCGGGCATGGCCTGGCCGAGGCGATGATGCGGATGCATCTGCCGATGCTCGATCACTTTACGGCCCTGCCCTAAGCGGTCGATCCTAAGCGGTCGATCCCTTAAGCGTCTGGCCGCCTGATCGCCGTTACGCGATCAGGCGGCCAAGTGTCTCGACCCGGTCGGCCTCGGCGGCGGGCTTGTCGTGACGGATGCGGGCGATGCGCGGAAACCGCATCGCCAGACCGGATTTGTGCCGCGTGGAGGGATGGATCGAATCGAATGCGATTTCGAGGACCAGCGCTTTCTCCACCTCGCGCACCGGGCCGAACCGCCCGGTCGTGTGGCCGCGCACCCAGCGGTCGAGCCAGCGCAGTTCCTCGTCGGTGATGCCCGAATAGGCCTTGCCCACCGGCACCAGCTCGCCGCCTTCGGTCCAGCAGCCGAACGTATAGTCCGAATAGAAGGATGACCGCCGCCCGCTGCCGCGCTGCGCATACATCAGCACGCAGTCGGCGGTCAGCGGATCGCGTTTCCATTTATACCACAGCCCGACCCGGCGGCCGCCGACATAGGCGCTGTCGCGGCGCTTGAGCATCACGCCCTCGATCGCGGCATCGCGCGCGCCGGCGCGGATCGCCTCCAGCGTCGTGAAATCCTCTGCCTCGATCAGCGCCGACAGATCAAAGCGCGCCGCCGGCAGCCGCGCCGCCAGCGCCGCCAGCCGTGCCCGCCGCGCCGTCCAGGGCAGCGGGCGCAGATCCTCATCGCCGTCGAACAGGATGTCGTAAAGCCGCACAAAGGCCGGATAGTCGCTCAGCATCCTGGCGCTCACCGTCTTGCGGTTGAGCCGCTGCTGCAGGGCGTTGAAGCTGGCTGCCGCGCCGCCCTGCGCGTCGCCCCCCTGCACGTCGCTCCCCTGCACAGTGCCGTCCCCGCCGCGGATCATCAGTTCGCCGTCAAGCGCGCCGGGCAGGGCGAAGGCGGCGGCGATGTCGGGAAAGGCGCGGGTGATGTCGTCGCCCGCCCGGCTGTAGAGCCGCGTCTCGCCCCCGGCATGGACGATCTGCACGCGGATGCCGTCCCATTTCCATTCGGCGGCATAATCGGCCATGTCGACGCGCCCGTCCTCCAGCGGATGGGCGAGCATGAACGGGCGGAACAGCGGCATGTCGCGGATGGCGGGCGCGGGGGCGGCCCCTTCGCCCCAGGCGAACAGCGCCGCATAGGGCGGCGACAGGCCGTGCCACAGCTCTTCCACCCGGTCGAGGTCGAGGCCGAACGCCTCGGCGAACGCGGTCTTGGCGAGCCGGGCGGTCACGCCGATCCTGAGCGCGCCGGTCGCCATTTT
>DBAW01000015.1:0-5067 GCA_002291855.1 Sphingomonas sp. UBA1000 | reverse complement strand
GCTGGCGTTGCCCAGCCGGTCGACAACGGCCCCCAGCGACAGATCGACCGGATCGGGCGCGGCCGGCGGGCGTGGCCAGAGCAGGGCGACGGTTTCCGCCGTGTCGCCGACATAATCGCGGCTGAGCGCGAACAGCACCGGATCGACCCGTTCGGTGATCAGCGCGCGGATCATCGCCGGCTTGATCGCCGGCAGATCGAGATCGCCGGTCAGCGCCGCCATCGCCCAGCCCCGGTCCGGATCGGGCGTGGAGCGCAGATAGTCGCCAAGGATGCGCAGCTTGGCGGTGCGCGACCGCGTATAGACCAGCCGTTCGAGCAGATCGGCAAAGGCGCGCATCCCCGGCCCTCCGGTCAGCCCGGCCGCACCGGTTCGAGCAGCGGCACCAGCTGGTCGAGCAATGCCGGGTCGCCGACCGCCAGCACATCGCCGCGGCTGGCCCCGTCGAGCGGCTGCCCGGCCCAGTCGGTCACCCGGCCGCCCGCGCCCTCGATCACCGGCACCAGCGCGGCGAAATCATGCAGCTTCAGCCCGTCTTCGACCACCAGATCAACATGGCCGGAGGCGACCAGCCCGTAATTGTAACAGTCCCCGCCCAGCACCGTGTCGCCGCTCGCCGCGCGCACCCGGTCGAACGCGCTGCATAGCCAGGGCGCGGTGGTGGCGAACAGCGCGCGGTCGAGCGTCGGGCAGGCGCGGCTGCGCGCCGGCTGGCCGTTGAACAGCGTGGCATGGCCGCGCGCGCCGATCCAGCGTTCGCCGGTCACCGGCTGGTCGATCACGCCCAGCACCGGCCGGCCCTGTTCGATGAGCGCGATCAGCGTGCCGAAGATCGGGCGGCCGGAAATGAACGCCCGTGTGCCGTCAATCGGGTCGATCACCCAGACCCGCTCGGCCTCGGGCCGGTCGGCACCATATTCCTCGCCGATCACGCCGTCTGTGGGGCGGTGTTCGGCCAGCAGCGCGCGGATCGCCTGTTCGGCGGCGCGGTCGGCCTGGGTGACGGGCGAGGCATCGGCCTTGCTTTCGGCGGTGAAGACGGTGCGGAACAGCGGCCGGATCGCCGTGCCCGCCGCATCGGCAAGCAGATGGGCAAGGCGCAGATCGGCATCGCCGACGGCACCGGAGACGGGAAGGGCGGGGGCGGCAGGAATCGCGGTCATCGCCCAGCTGTGGCCCGCCGCCCCGCCCGCGACAAGGGGGCGCGGGCACGCGCGGGCGGGCCGCCAAGCGCAACCGATCCGGTTCCATTTCCCCGACAAGCCATTGCCCTCCCACGAATCATCCCCCAGAACCGCGCCGTGGGCACAAGGTATGCGGACGGAATCAGGTTCACGGCGCTCGACAGCCTGAGGGGGCTGAGCGCGCTGCTGGTCGTGCTGTTTCATTTTCACGGCCCCGGCCTGCTCGGCACGCTCGCCATCGTTCGCAATGGCTGGCTGTTCGTCGATCTGTTCTTCGTGCTCAGCGGCTTCGTGCTTGCCCATGGCCATGCCGCGCGGCTGGCGGGGGGCGACAGCATCGGCCGCTTTCTCGGGCTGCGGCTGGCGCGCATCTATCCGCTCCATGCCGCCGTGCTGTTCGCCTATCTTGCCGCCATGCTGGCCGCGGGCCAGCCCTTCGCATCGCCGCGCAGCGCGGGCCAGTTTGTCGAGGCGCTGGCGCTGCTGCACAGCGCGGGCGCGGCCCCCAATCACTGGAGCCTGCCGTCCTGGAGCATCGCGGCGGAATGGTGGTGCTATCTGCTGTTCGCGTTGATCTGCGCGCGCGGCGGCCGCGCGACACCCTGGCTGTTCGCGGCGATGGCGGCGGCGGGGCTGGCGGTCGTCGCGCTCTATGCGCCGCACTGGCTGAACAGCAGCAATGATTTCGGGCTGTTTCGGGGGATGGCCGGGTTCGGGCTGGGCGCGCTCGCGCGGCTGGGGTTCGACCGCTGGCGGCTGGCCGGCACCGGGGCGGAGATCGTAGCGGTGCTGCTCGCGCTTGCCTTTGTCGGCCATGCCGGGGCGGGGCCGCTGACGCTGGCTGCGCCGCTGGTGTTCGTGCCGCTGATCCTGATCTTCGCGCGCGGGCAGGGGCGGGTGAGCGCGGCGCTGACGCATCCGGTGTTCGTCCGGCTCGGCCTGTGGTCCTACGGCATCTACATGGTCCATCCGCTGGTGCAGGGGCGGGTCTATGACCTGCTCGACCTGTTGGGCGGCGGGCGCTGGACCGCCAGCGATGCGGGCGGCGCGCAGATGCTGGTGATGCCCGGCTGGGCGGCGGACATGGTGACGCTGGCGATGCTTGTCGCCGTGATCGCGGCCGCCGCAATCGCCCATCATCTGGTCGAACAGCCGGCGCGGCGCTGGGCCGGGCGCTGGCTGGCCGGTCAGCCGGGGTTCAGCGCGGCTGCCGCACCCGGCCGGGGATGAACCGCCGCCAGCTGCTTCACGCCGGATTGGCCGCTTTGGCGGCGCTCGCCGCGGCACCTGCCGGCGGGGCTGCGCCCGTGCGGCGGCTGACGGTCCGCATGGTCGGCACCGGACCCGATCTGATCCTCATCCCCGGCCTGACCAATGGCCCGTCGGTCTGGTCGGGGCTGGTGCGCGCCCTGCCGGGGCACCGCATCCATCTGGTCCATGTCGCGGGCTTTGCCGGGCTGGCGGCGGGGGGCAATGCGCGCGGGCCGATGCTCGACGGGCTGGTCGCCGAACTCGCTGGCTATGTGGCGGCGGCAGGGCTGCGTGGCCCCGCGGTGATCGGCCATTCGATGGGCGGGCTGATCGCGCTGATGCTGGCCGCGCGGCATCCGGCGCGGATCGGGCGGGTGATGGCGGTCGATATCCTGCCCGCGCCGGCACGCACGCTCGGCCTCGATCCGGGGCTGGGGCCGGTCGCGCGCGGGCTGGTGCAGCTGATGCAGGCCAGCCCCGACGGGCGGCAGGCGCTGGCCGGGCTGGTCACCGATCTCGGCGGTGGGCGGGCGGGGCTGAACGGCAGCGACCCCGATGTCGTCGCGCGCGCGGCGGGCGAGCTGGCGGCGCTCGATCTCACGCCGCTGCTGCCGCGCATCGCCGCGCCGCTGACCGTGGTGCATGCCGTGCCCGCCGATCCGGTGGCGGCCGCATCGGTTCGCGCCAGCTACCGCGCCGGCTATCGCGCGGCCCCGCGCGCGCGCCTCATTCCCCTCGGACCAAGCGGGCATATGGTGATGCACGACCAGCCGGCGCGGTTTGCTGCCGAGGTGCGGGCGTTTCTGGCCCGCTGAAGCCGCGCCTCAGGGAGCAAGGATCGTGTCGGCGGCCACCGGCAGCGTGTCGGGATAGTCGAGCGTGTAATGCAGCCCCCGGCTTTCCTTGCGGGCCAGCGCCGACCGCACGATCAGGTCGCTGACCTCGACGAGGTTGCGCAGCTCGACCAGATCCGGCGTCACGCGGAAGTTGCCGTAATAATCGGCGACCTCGCGGCGCAGCAGCGCGATCCGGTGCTGGGCGCGTTCGAGTCGCTTGGTCGTGCGCACGATGCCGACAAAATCCCACATGAAGCGGCGGATCTCGCGCCAGTTATGCTGGACGACGACCTCTTCGTCCGAATCCGACACCCGGCTCTCGTCCCAAAGGCGGATCGGCGGCGGCGGGGGCAGATCGGACCAGTTGGCAGCGATATGGCCGGCGGCCGCCGCGCCGAACACGAAACATTCGAGCAGCGAGTTCGACGCCAGCCGGTTGGCCCCGTGCAGGCCCGACTGGGTGACTTCACCGGCCGCATAAAGGCCGGGCAGATCGGTGCGCCCGTCCCGGTCCACCATCACCCCGCCACAGGTATAATGCTGTGCCGGCACCACCGGGATCGGCGCGCGGGTGATGTCGATGCCCAGCCCCAGCAGCTTGGCATGGATGGTCGGGAAATGGCTGGTCACGAACTCCGGCGGCTGGTGGCTGATGTCCAGATGCACATAATCAAGCCCCAGCCGCTTGATTTCATGGTCGATCGCGCGGGCGACGATGTCGCGCGGCGCCAGTTCGGCGCGCGGATCGAAATCGGGCATGAACCGGTGGCCGTCGGTCGGCAGCTTCAGAATGCCGCCTTCGCCGCGCACCGCCTCGGTGATCAGGAAGTTCTTGACCTCCAGATTGTAAAGGCAGGTCGGGTGGAACTGCATGAACTCCATGTTGGAGATGCGGCAGCCCGCGCGCCACGCCATCGCGATGCCGTCGCCGGTCGCGCCGCGCGGCGCGGTCGAATAGAGATAGGTGCGCCCCGCCCCGCCGGTCGCAAGGATGGTCGCCCGGCCGGTGAACAGCTCCACCCGCCCGGTCTGGCGGTTGATCGCATAGACGCCCCAGACATGGCCGTCGCCCGAATAACGCTGGCCATGGCGGCTGGTGACAAGATCGATGCACACCCGGTCGGGCACCAGCGTGATGTTGGGATGGGCATGGGCAGCCCGCTCCAGCGCCTGCTGCACCGCCCAGCCGGTCGCATCGTCGACATGGACGATGCGGCGATGGCTGTGCCCGCCCTCGCGGGTCAGGTGCCAGCCCATGCCGTCTTCGTTGAACGGCACGCCGAGCGCGGCCAGCTGCGCGATCGCGGCGGGGGCGTTTTCAACGACGAACTCCACGGTCGCGCGGTCATTAAGGCCCGCGCCCGCGATCATCGTGTCTTCGATATGTTTTTCGAACGTATCGCCTTCGTCGAGCACGGCGGCGATCCCGCCCTGCGCCCAGGCGGTCGAGCCTTCCGACAGCCCGGCCTTGGCCAGCACCACCACCCGGAACCGGTCGGCAAGGTTGAGCGCGGCGGTCAACCCGGCAGCGCCCGAACCCAGGATCACAACGTCGAAATCATGCGTTTCGCCCAAGGCCTCCGCCCTCCCTTGCCCACGCGCATAGAGAGGTTTCGGGGCGAGGGGAATCTCCCGGAAAGACCGGAGCGCGCCTCACGGGGCGTCTTTGTCTGGTCGCGGCACCGGCCCGCACCCCCACCCGGCCTCCCACAGTGTATCCTGCCATGGGGAGGCCGGGTGGGGGTGCGGGTCGGTGCCGTTTTGCCCAGCGAACAACATCTGGGGCCGCGCTTAAC
>DBAW01000167.1 GCA_002291855.1 Sphingomonas sp. UBA1000 | reverse complement strand
GGCACTGCACGGGCGCAGGCTCAACCTTCTCGCTGTTCCTGAAGGGCGGCGAGGCGGAGGCGTTCCGCTTCCTCGATGCGCTCAAGATTGCCAAGCTCGCGGTCAGCCTTGGCGGCACCGAGACGCTGGCCAGCCATCCGGCGGGCATGACCCATTTGTCGGTGCCCGAAGAGCGCAAACAGGCGCTGGGCATCACCGACAATCTGGTCCGCATCTCGATCGGGGTCGAGGATCCCGATGACCTGATCGCCGATTTCGATCAGGCACTGGCGGCGATCTGAGCATGCGTCCGGGCCGGACGATATAGCACGCCCGGCCCGGAACGATCTTGCCCCGGCAGGCATATTGACCGACTAGAGGCAAGATGAGCGCGCCAGCCGATCCCGTCCCCGGTGGTTTCGACCTGATCGACACAGCCGAGGGGCGGGTCGTGCGCCTGCATGGCGCGCTGACCCTGGCGGGGCTGGGCGACATGGCCGACCGGCTGGGCGAACTGACCGGGCCGGTCGCCCGGCTCGACCTGTCGGGCATCACCCGGATCGATACCATCGGGGCGTGGGTGGCCCACCGCTTCGCCGCCGCCAGCGGCGCGGCGATCATCGGCGCGACCGCGGATGCCGCGCGGCTGATCGAGACGGTCGCGCAGGCGCATCAGCCGGTCAAATGCCGCCCCGATCCGCTGCCGCCCTTTTTCCGCGTGCTCGAGGAAATTGGCACGGCGACCGCCCAGGCGGGACGGACGCTCATCGGCCTGCTCGCCTTTTTCGGGGCGATGATCGCGGCGGCGGGATCGGTGCTGCGCCACCCGCGCCGGTTCCGCTGGCATGCCGTGGTCCAGCGGTTCGAGGTGGTCGGCGTCGCCGCGCTGGGCATAATCGGGCTGATGAGCGTGCTGATCGGCATCGTCATCGCCCAGCAGGGTTCGGTGCAGCTGGCGCAATTCGGTGCCGAGTTCCTGACCATCAACCTGATCGGCCGCATCACCTTACGCGAACTGGGCGTGTTGATGACCGCGATCATGGTCGCCGGGCGCTCCGGCTCGGCCTTTGCCGCGCAGCTCGGCACGATGAAGCTGACCGAAGAGGTCGATGCGATGCGCACCATCGGTGTGTCGCCGATGGAGGCACTGGTGCTGCCGCGCGTGCTGGCGGCGGTGGTGATGATGCCGCTGCTCGGCTTTTATTCGTCGGTCGTCGCGATCATCGGCGGCGGGCTGTTCTGCTGGGTGTCGCTCGACATTCCGCCGATCACCTTCGTCCAGCGGCTGCGCGAGGTGGTGCCGATGACCGATCTGTGGGTCGGGCTGGTCAAGGCCCCGGTGTTCGGCGCGATCATCGCGCTGACCGGCTGCTTTCAGGGCATGCAGGTCAAGGGCGATGCCGAACAGGTCGGGCTGCGCACGACCGCCGCGGTCGTGCAGGCGATCTTCCTCGTCATCGTCCTTGATGCGTTTTTCGCGGTGTTCTTCGAACGGATCGGCTGGATATGAGCGCGCCGCCGGTCATTTCGGTCAGGGGGCTGCGTAACGCGTTCGGGCCGCAGGTCGTGCATGACGCGCTCGACCTCGATGTGCGGCGCGGCGAGATATTGGGCGTAGTCGGCGGCTCGGGCACCGGCAAATCGGTGCTGATGCGCTCGATCATCGGGTTGCAGCAGCCCGAGGCCGGCGAGATCGAGGTGCTGGGCGTGCCGGTCCGCGGCGCGGGCGACGAGGCGCTGCTCGACATCCGCAAGCGCTGGGGCGTGCTGTTCCAGGGCGGGGCGCTGTTTTCCACGCTGACGGTCGCGGAGAACATCCAGCTGCCGATCCGCGAATTCTATCCGGGGCTGAGCCCGCAGCTGCTCGACGAGATCGCCGCCTACAAGATCGTCATGTCCGGCCTGTCGCCCGAGGCGGGGCCGAAATATCCGGCCGAGCTGTCGGGGGGCATGAAGAAACGCGCCGGGCTGGCGCGTGCTCTCGCGCTTGATCCGGAGCTGCTGTTCCTCGACGAGCCGACGGCGGGGCTGGACCCGATCGGCGCGGCGCGGTTCGACGAGCTGACCCTGTCGCTGCGCGACACGCTGGGGCTGACCGTGTTCCTGATCACCCATGATCTCGACACGCTCTATGCAATCTGCGACCGCGTCGCGGTGCTGGCCGACCGGCGGGTGATCGCGGTTGGAACGATCACCGAATTGCTGGCATTGGACCATCCGTGGATCCAGGAATATTTCAACGGCCCGCGCGGGCGGCAGGCGGCGGCGGCCATGGCCGCGCACCCGGCCGGCGGCGGCGAACATGCTCGGGATAAGGACAAAGGCTGATGGAAACCCGGTCCAACCATATCCTGGTCGGTTCGGTCGTGCTGATCCTGCTGCTCGCGGTCGCCATTTTCACGATCTGGCTGGCGCGCGTGTCGGATGGCGGGCGCAAGGTCTACGACATCTTCTTCAAGCAGTCGGTCGAAGGGCTGGCACAAGGCTCGGCGGTCAGCTTTTCGGGTGTCCCGGTCGGTCAGGTGCAGGACATCCGCATCTGGAAACAGGATCCCGATTTCGTCCGCGTCCGCATTTCGATTGCCGAGGATGTGCCGATCCTGCTCGGCACCACAGCGAGCATTCAGGGCAGCTTTACCGGCGTGTCGACGCTGCTGCTCGAAGGCGCGAAGAAAGGCGCGCCGCCGATCACCGAAAACGGGCCTGCGGGCGCGCCGGTGATCCCCACCAAGCCCGGCGGGCTGGGCGCGCTGCTCAACTCCGCGCCGCAGCTGCTCGAACGGCTGTCGACCCTGACCGAAAGGCTGACCGAGACGCTGTCCGACGAAAACCAGAAATCGATCGGCAACATCCTGCGCAATGTCGACCGGCTGTCCGGCTCGCTTGCCGATCGCGGGCCGGAGATTGCCGGCACGCTGGCCGAAACGCGCATCGCGGTCGCCCAGGCGGGCAAGGCCGCCGAGGAGATCGGGCGGCTGGCCGGCACGACCAACCAGCTGCTCGACGAACAGGGCCGGCCGCTGCTCGCGGAACTGCGCGGCACGGTGGCGCGGACGCGCGGCACGCTCGACAGCGTCGATGCCGCCATCGCCGATGCGCGGCCGGGCTTGCAGGCATTTTCCACCCGCACCATTCCCGAAATCGGCCTGCTGATCCGCGATCTGCGCGATTTGTCCGAAGGGCTGAACGGGGTGGCCGAACGGCTCAATCGCGGCGGCGCGGGATCGCTGGTCGGGCCGCGCAAACTCCCCGATTATGAAGGACGCTGACCGCATGACCGCCACGCGCCCGCTTCTCGCCCTTGCCCTGTTCGCAGGCCTTGCCGGCTGCATCAGCCTGGGGGAGGACCCGCCTGCCCGGCTGCTGACGCTGGCCGCGACCGAGGCCGCCCCCGCCGGGCCGGGCGGGCCGGTTGCGCCCGGAACCGCGATCACCATCATGATGCCGCTGGTGCCGGCCAAGCTGCAAACGACGCGCGTGCCGGTGCAGGCGAGCGCGACCGAAATCGCCTATGTAAAGGATGCGCAATGGGTGGAGCCGCCGAACCGGGTGTTCCGCCGGAGGCTGGGCGAGGTGATCGCCGCGCGCGGTCGGC
>DBAW01000088.1 GCA_002291855.1 Sphingomonas sp. UBA1000 | reverse complement strand
GGGTCGCTGTTCAACAAGCTGGTTATCCTGCTGCCCGCGGCGATGGCGCTGAGCGCGCTGGCCCCGTTTGCGATCACCCCGCTGCTGATGCTGGGCGGCGCGTTTCTCTGCTTCGAAGGCGCAGAAAAGCTGATCGAGGTCATCCGCCCGCATGGCGCGGGCGAGGAGGAACTGCACCTCGCGCTCGAAAGCGCCGAGCTTGAGCGGCAGAAGGTCGCCGGCGCGGTGCGCACCGATTTCATCCTGTCGGCCGAGATCATGGCCATCGCCCTTGCCGAAGTGGCCGAGCAGAGCCTGGTGATGCAGGCCGTCACCCTGGCGCTGGTCGCGGTGGCGATCACGGTTGCCGTTTATGGCGCGGTCGGCCTGATCGTGAAGATGGACGATATCGGCCTGCATCTGGCGCGCCGGTCATCGGCGCTGGTGCGCGGCATCGGGCGCGGGCTGGTGCGCGGGATGCCGATCCTCATGCAGGCGCTGTCGGGCATTGGCATTGCCGCGATGATCTGGGTCGGCGGCGGCATCGTTGTCCACGGCCTGCACGAACTGCATCTGGTCGAGGCGATCCCGCATCTGGTCGATCAGGCGGGCAATCTGGGCGCGGGGCTGCTCGGCTTTGCGCCGGGCTTTGGCCGCTGGCTGGGCGGGGCCGTCGCCTCGGGCATATTCGGCGTCGCGCTCGGCGCGCTGATCGCCGGCGCGATCCATCTTCTGCCGCGTCGCAAGGGCAAGGACGCGCAGCCGGCCTAGAGCATTTTCCAGCCGGGTTGACCCACCCGGCGGCTCGGAAAATGCGGTAAATCAAAGACCCAGAGCGGCCGATCCGATGCAATCGGATCGGAAGCCGCCCTGGCGCATATTCACGCCGGGCAGACTCATCCGGCGACTCGGAAAATGCGGTAAATCAGAGGTCCAGACCAGCCGCCCGCCGCATTGCGACGGGCGGCTTGCTTGGTCTCCGCTTTCCGTCAGCCCTCGCCATCGCCGATCGGCATGCCGGGAGGCACGGCGGGGACCGCGGTTTCGCGGGCAATCGCCGCTGCCCGTGCCTCGCGGTCGCGCAGCAGCCGCGCCATCGCCAGCGCCCAGGCGCGGTCGTCGCGGTCGGCGATGCGGGCGCCCGCCTGCGCCGCCGCCCAGTCATCGAGCGCCTGATCGATCCGCAGCGCGGCCTCGCTGCCCGTCCCGGCGTCCTGCGCGGCGCGGGCCAGCGCCATCAGGATGCGCGTGCCGACCGTGCGGCGCACGGCCGCCAGGCGCGGCGCGGCGGGCGGGCGCACGGCCAGCCCGATCAGCCGTTCGGCCAGCTCGCCAATGCCGGGAATGCTGGCATCGCGGCGATGCTGGTCGGCCAGCCGCGCCAGCCGGTCCGGGGCGAGCACGGCGCCAAGCGTCACCTGTGCCGCGACATCGGCGGCGACCAGCGGGTCGAACACCGTGCCGCCGGGCGTGCGCATCACCTCGATCTCGAACTGGCGGTCGCCATCGCCCGACCAGCCGGCCGACAGCGCCGGGATCAGCGCCTCGGGCACGTCGAGCGCCGCCGGGTCGAGCGTGGCGAGCAGCGCGGTGAGCGCCTTGTGCTGCGCCGCCCCGGCGACCGCGCGGCCCTGGCCTGCGGCGTCCGCGCCGACCGCATAGCTGCTCTCGACCCCGCCCAGCAGCTTGGCCGCCGCCTCGACCTGATAGCGGTGCAGCAGCCAGACGGGCACGAATTTGCGGCGCAGATTGGCGGCCGGCTCATCGGGCGCGAGCGCCGCCGGGCCGAAGCGCGCGACGGCGGCGGCGCGCACCGTCATCATCCGCTCAAGCTCGGCGACCGGATCGCTGCCATCGTCCCACAGGCTGCCCCAGGGCTGGGCCGCCCCGGCCGCGCGCGCATTTTCATCGGCGACGAAGCGCAGCCCGCGTGCCGTGGCGGCAGCGACCTTCTGCCGCGCGGCGGCCTCTGCGTCTCCCGACGGCGGATCGCCATACAGCCAGTCGATCGCATGCATGTCCCATGCGCCAAGGCCGGTGCCATAGGCATCCGACAGGTTGGGGGCACCATCCTTGAGCGTGATGCGCGGGGCCGGATAATCCATCACCGACGCCCGGTTCTGGGTACTGCCGGCAAAATTGTGCAGCAGCCCGAGCGCATGGCCGACCTCGTGCGCGGCCAGCTGGCGGATGCGCGCCAGCGCGACCTGCGCCGGATCATTGGGCCCGCCGCGCCCGGTCCCCGCCGCGCCCACCAGCGCTTCATAGATCAGGATGTCCTGCCGAACGCGCAGCGAGCCGAGCAGCACCGAGCCTTTCAGGATCTCGCCTGTCACCGGATCGGTGACCGCAAAGCCATAGGACCAGCCGCGCGTCGCCCGGTTGACCCAGTTGACGACGTTATAACGGATGTCGAGCGGATCGACCCCTTCGGGCAGGATCTCGACCTGATAGGCGTCGATCAGCCCGGCGGCCTCGAACGCGGCTTTCCACCATGACGCGCCTTCGCGCAGCGCGGTGCGGATCGGCTCCGGCGCGGCGCGGTCGATATAGAAGATGATCGGCTTTTTCACGCGTGAGCGCGGCGCATCCGGATCGACCCGCTCCAGCCGGAAGCGGTTGGCGAGATTGCGGACGATCTGCCCGCCCAATGGTGCGGCATAATCGAGATACTGGCTGGAAAAGCTGCCGCCGCGCGGATCGAAGCTGCGCGGGCGATAGCCGGGCTCGGGCAGCGCGATCAGGCTGTGGCGCACGGCAAGGCTGATCTGGCGCGGATCGGGCGCGATGTTGCGCACCTCGGCCCCCGGCGTGTCGGACACGAAGGTCTGCCGCGCCTCCAGCTCGATATTGCGCGGAAAGACGCGCACCGCGCCCGGATCGGCGGCGCTGAGTTCGGGGGCAAGCTTCCACCCTTTCTCGCCGGCCGCGCGCAGCTGATCGGCAATGCCCTTGCTGTCGCGGACGAGAAAGGGGGCGATGTCGACCAGCGTTTCGCCATTGCTGCCGGCCACCGCATCGCCCAGCCACAAGGTCGAGGTGGCAAAGGCGTCGCGCGCCGCCGCCTGTTCGGCCGCAGGCGCACCTTCGGCACGGAAGCGGGGATTTTCCAGCTCGAACGCGATTTTGCGGCCGATGCGCCGGATGACGAGCAACTGCGCCGGGCCGGGCTGGGCGCGGTCAAGCCCGATCGGGGCCGACCCCAGCCCGGTGCGCAGCGCGGTGACGTAGAGCAGCCGCGCCATCACCCCGTCCGCTCCCGGCGCGGGCAGCGCGAGCAGGATGCGCCCGCCCGCCCGGTCGACATGGACGGGGAGCAGCCCGTCCATCCGCTCGGTGCCCTGCAGCACCGCCGGCGCGGCAGGCGCGGCCCCGGCCGGCACGGCGGCGAGCAGCAGCGGCAGGGCGGTAAATGCGGCACGCGCCGTCTTGCGGATCATCTGGTCAGTCCCCCCGATCTGGTTTCGGGAGGCGAGGCTAAAGGCCTGTCCGGCGCGTGGAAAGCCGCAATCGGGGAGTGGCGGGTCAATCGGACCTCACCATGGCCGGTGCAAATCCGGATGCCGGACCGAGCCATGCTTCAGTCCGGGTTTTGCGAGCCTATAAGAGTAATGGTGCGGTCGAGAAGACTCGAACTTCCACGGCCTTTCGGCCACAACGACCTCAACGTTGCGCGTCTACCAGTTCCGCCACGACCGCACACTTTACGTCAGCCGGGATGCCCCGGTTACGTCCGCCGGGGAGGCCCCGGCGCTGGTAGGTGGCGGCCTCTAGCAGAGGGTTTTGCGCCGCGCAACACGCATATGGCGGCAAAATGCGGAGCGTGCGTCCGGGGCGGTTCAGCCCCGGCCGCCGGCAAAGCTGAGCTTCAGCTCGCGCACGCCTGCCGGCACGTCATATTCGGCGGCGTCGAAGCGGATCACCGCCCCGGGCGCGAGCGTGCGGGCGGGCGGGGTGATGACCCAGCGATAGACGATCCGGCCCTGACCGTCCTGCAACTCGGCCTTGATGTCGGGCACGGTCTGGGGTGCACGGGTCGGGTTGGTGATCCGCCCGGACAGAGCGAACAATTCATTGCCGCTGGCCAGCGTCCGCCGTTCCGGCCGGCCTTCCAGATCGATCAGCAGCGCGACCTGCCCGTCGCCCGCGCCCAGCCCCAGGCGCTGGCGCACCATGTCGAGCCCCAGATACTGGATCGCGGCAACGCCGAGCAGCAGGATCAGCCCGGTGGCAATCGCCGCGATTGTCCAGCGCCGGGCCGGGTTGCGGCGCGGGCGCGCAAGGACGGTGTCGTCGATCGGGCCATAATCCGGCTCGATCACCGGCCCCGGCGGCTGATCGGCAACGGCATCGTCAATGAAGCTGGACGGCGCGGCCTTTTCCGCCACTTCGGGTGCGACTGGGGCATCGGCGATGTCGGCGGGCGGTGCGGCCGGGGGCAGGGCATCGGCGGGTGCCGCCTCGTCCAGCTCCGGCGGATCCTGGAACCAGCTGTGCCGGCAAGCGGCGCAGCGGACCGACCGGCCGGCCGGGCCGATCGCGCTTTCTGGCACGACATAGCGCGTCCGGCAGTTCGGGCATTGCAGGATCATCTTGGTTAACGGCCCCTTTCAGCCTTCCTTCTAGACCTGCTCTTCCGGCGCAGGCAAGCACGGCGCTTTACGCGCGCCGCCGGGCCATGCGATGGGGGCCGGATCGAACGGGCCGGCGGCGATGCCGGCCGGGGATTGCGACGGGGGAGCGCGCGGTGGCGAGCATCGTGCAGTTTGAAAATGTCGGCCTGCGCTATGGCACGGGCGCGGAAACCCTGTCGGACCTGAGCTTCAGCCTTGCCCCGGGCGCATTTTATTTCCTGACCGGACCGTCGGGGGCGGGCAAGACCTCGCTGTTGCGGCTGCTCTATCTGGCGCAGCGGCCGAGCCGGGGGCTGATCCGGCTGTTCGGCGAAGACATTGTGACGCTGCCGCGCGACGGGCTGCCGCCGCTGCGCCGCCGCATCGGCGTGGTGTTTCAGGATTTCCGGCTGGTCCCGCATCTGTCCGCGTTCGACAATATCGCGCTGCCGCTGCGCGTCGCCGGCGCGGCGGAGCGCGACATCATCGCCCCGGTCAGTGAAATGCTCGACTGGGTCGGGCTGGCCGACCGCGCCCGCGCCCGTCCCGCCACCCTGTCGGGGGGCGAGCAGCAGCGCGTGGCCATTGCCCGCGCGGTCATCGCCCGCCCGGACATGCTGGTCGCCGACGAACCGACCGGCAATGTCGATGCCGACATGGCCAACCGGCTGATGCATCTGTTCGAGGCGCTGAACCGGCTGGGCACGACGGTCGTGGTGGCAACGCATGACGTGCAATTGCTGTCGCGCGTGCCCGCCGCGCAGATCATGCGGCTCGAACGCGGGACGCTCAACGACCCGACCGGCGCGCTGCGCTTTCCGCCACGGGCCAGCGCATGATCGACCGGCTGAGCGCACGCATCGCCTCGCCCGACCGGCTGCTGCTGCCCGAGGGGCGGGCATCGGGGCCGATGCCCTGGGTGATCGCGATCATGGCGTTTCTGACCGTGCTGGCGGTCGCCGCCGGCATTGCGCTTGCCGCGGCCTCGGCGCGGCTTGCCGAACAGATGTCGGGGCGCGCGACCGTGCAGATTGTCGAGGCCGATGGCAGCGCCCGCGCCGATCAGTCGGCCCGCGCGCTCGCGCTGCTGCGCACGCGGCCAGAGGTGCTGCGCGCCGCGCCGGTGGGTGCTGAGGAGATGACCGCGCTGCTCGAACCTTGGCTGGGCAAGGCCGGGCTGGCCGCCGACCTGCCGGTGCCGGCGCTGATCGATATCGATCTGCGCCCGGGCGCGACCGACATCGCCGCGCTCGAACGCGCGGTCAGGGCGGTCGCCCCGGCGGCGCGGATCGACGGCCATGCCCGCTGGCTGGGGCCGGTGCTGCGGCTGACCGGCGCGCTGGGCGGGCTGGTGGCGCTGGTCGTGATGCTCACCGGGATCGCGACCGCCGCCTGTGTCGTGCTGGCGGCGCGGGCGGCGCTCAACACCCACCGCGCGACCATCGATGTGCTGCACCTGCTGGGCGCGACCGATGCCCAGATTGCGCGGCTGTTCCAGCGCCGGATCGCGCTGGATGCGCTGTTCGGCGGCGGGCTGGGCCTTGGCTCAGGCCTTGTCGTGCTGGTGCTGATCGGCGGGCGGATCGGTGCGCTCGGCTCCGATCTGGTCGGCGGGGCGGGGATGCCCGGCTGGGGCTGGCTGGCGCTGCTTGCGGTGCCGCTGGCGGCGGCGCTGGTCGCCACGGTGGCCGCGCGGCTGACTGTGATGCGCGCGCTGGCGCGGATTTTGTGACACGATCGGCCGCGCCATGATCCGACGACTGCTCGCGACCCTGATGATCGTCTGGCTGACCGGCTTTGTCTGGTTCGTTGTCATGCTGCCGCGCCCGGCCGATGACAGCCGCACCGATGCGGTGATCGTGCTGACCGGCGGGGCCGGGCGGATCGAACGCGGGCTTGCGGTGCTGACCGCCGGGCAGGCGCGGCGGATGCTGATTTCGGGCGTCGATCCGCTGGTCCGTCCGCGCGAACTGGCCGGGCGCTACGGCGTGCCGGCGCGGCTGTTCGCCTGCTGCATCGATCTGGGCGATGCGGTCGACACCCGCTCGAACGGGGAGGAGGCGGCCGACTGGATCCGCGCCCGGCGCTATCGCTCGGTGCGGCTGGTGACGACCGACTGGCATATGCGCCGCGCGGGGTTCGAACTGGAACGCCAGCTGCCCGCCGGCACGACGGTGCTGCGCGATGCGGTGCGCAGCGACCCCGATCTGGGGATGCTGTTGACCGAATATCATAAATATCTGCTGCGGCGCGGGGCCGCGCTGTTCGGGATCTGAACCATGGCCGTGCTGCGCACGATCCTTTTCATGCTCATTTTCTATCCGGCGAGCGCGTTCATCGTGCTGATGTCGCCCATTGCCTCGGCGCTGGGGCGGCCGGCGCAGATCCGCTGGACCTATGTGTGGATCCATATCCACAACTGGGCGACGCGCGTGCTGCTCGGCATCCGCTACCGGGTGGAAGGGCAGGTGCCGCCCGGCCCGGTGCTGGTCGCGATGAAGCATGAAGCGATGTACGAAACGCTCCAGGCCTTTCTGTTTCTCGACCGGCCCTGCCCGGTGTTCAAGCGCGAGCTGACGCGCATTCCGCTCTGGGGCCGGGTGACGCGCGTCTATGGCTCGGTGGTGGTCGACCGCGATGGCGGCGCCCGCGCGCTGCGGACGCTGCTGGCCGAGGCGCGCACGCTGATCGCCGAGGGGCGGCCGATCCTGATTTTCCCCGAAGGCACGCGCGTGCCGCATGGCCGCCGCCCGCCGGTCAAGCCGGGGATTTCGGGGCTTTACCGGATGCTCGGCCTGCCGGTCGTGCCGGTTGCGGTCGATAGCGGGCGGCTGTGGCCGCGCGACCGTTTTGCCCGCCATGCCGGTCTGGTCACCTTCCGTGTCGGCGAAACGATCCCGCCCGGCCTGCCGCGCGAGGAGATGGAAGCGCGGCTGGTGGCCGCGATCAACGCGCTCAATCCGTCGCCCGGGGCGGGGGTGAGCGCGGGCTGATAGCGGCCCCCGGATCCGGTTCGGCGGCGCGCGCGATCGCCGCTTCGGCAAGTGCGGGGCGGCCGAGCGAATCGAGCAGCATCGCCCCTTCGATC
>DBAW01000079.1:6137-28144 GCA_002291855.1 Sphingomonas sp. UBA1000 | reverse complement strand
GCCATCCTCTTGAAGAGCGGCCAGAATTTCATAATCCACTTCGTCGAGCACCGGGCCGGCCATGTAAGCTTGTTCTCCAAAATGATGCGCTACCTATAAGAATATTACGAGCAAGCGCAATTGTGCCACAATGTGACGGCGCACTTTCTCCCCTGTTGCGCCCGGTTTCCGTGGCTTATCCTGTGCCGCGCGGTCCATTGTGGCCGCCAAGGGGTGCAAGGGTGCGATTCGACGACCGTCTGGCGACAGTCCTGGGCCTTCCGGCTCCGGGCAGAACGGAACGGCTGGCGCTGTGGCGTCAGCTGGTCGATCTGCTTGCGCAGACGGATCGCGGCGAATCGCCCCGCCGGGGCGAGGCTCTGGCGCGGCTGCGCGACTGGCGACGCGATGTGCCGGACGCGACGCGCCGCGGCGCGGCACTCGCGCTGGCCGGGGAGACAGTGCCGGCGGATCTGGTGCATTTCTTTGCCGAAGACGACGCCTCGGTCGCCGCGCCGGTTCTGGCGCGGGCGGCGATGGGCGACGATGCCTGGGCGGTGATGATCCCGCGCCTGTCGCCGGTGGCGCGCGCACTGCTGCGCCACCGCCGCGATCTGGGGCCGCAGGCGCGCCACGCGCTCGATGCGTTCGGCCCGAGCGATCTGATGCTCGGCCCCGGTCCGGTGGCGGCCAACGATGCCGCAATCGCCGGTCCGGCCATGGCCCCCCCCGAAGCGGGCAGTAGCGACGCCGGCGGCGATCTGGCCGCCGACATCCCCGATCCTGCCGCGGGTGACCATGTCGCACATTCAGGGGAGGGACCGCTTGCGGGCGACGCCGGTCCGGCCATCGAGGCGGCGGTAGCGACCTCGGGCGGAACCGCGACGTCCCCGCCGATTGCCGAGCTGGTGGCGCGGATCGCTGCGTTTCGCGACGGGCGCGGCGCGGCTGCCCCCGCCATGTCCGTCCCTGCGCCGCCGCGCGAGTTTCTGTTCGAAACCGGGGCGGACGGCGTGATCAACTGGTGCGACCTCGATGCGCGCGGGGCGGTGATCGGCCTGTCGATCGCCTCCGCCGATGAAACCAGCGCGCACGGCGTCGACGGCCATGCCGCGGGCGCGTTCCGCCGCCGCGCGTCGTTCCGCGATGCGCGCCTGACTCTGGCGGGCGAGGGGGCGATTGGCGGCGAATGGCGCATTTCCGCCGTGCCGGTGTTCGATCCGGCGATCGGCCGCTTCTCCGGCTATCGCGGCAGCGCGCGGCGGCCCCGGCTCGACGAACGGGCCGAGCTTCCCGGCCTGTTCGGCACCAGCCTGCCGGGCGAGGCGCTGCGCCAGCTGGCGCATGAGATCCGCACCCCGCTCAACGCGATCATCGGCTTTGCCGAACTGATCGAGCAGCAGATCATGGGCCCGGTCAATGCGCGCTACCGCCAGCTCGCGGCCGAAATCCTGGGCGAAGGGCGCAGCCTGCTGGCGACAATCGACGATCTGGAAACCGCCGCGCGGATCGAGGCGCGGGCGCTGCGCCTTGCCCCGCGGCCGCTCGATCTGGGCGCGCTGCTGGCCAGCCTCGGCCCGGTGCTCAGCGATCTTGCCGATCTGCGCGGAGTCGGCTTTGCCGTCCGCCTCGCGCCCGATCTGCCGACGATCACCGCCGATCCTGTGTCGGCCGAACGGATGCTGGTGCGGCTGACCGGCGCGATGATCGGGCTTGCCGCGGCCGGTGAGACGGTCGAGGCGCGGCTCGATCCCGGCATTATCGGCCAGATCCGGCTGAGCGTGTCGCGCCCCGCCGTGCTGGCCGGCCGCGACGAACGCTCGCTGCTCGATCCCGCACACGGCCCTGATGGCGACTGGCCGGATGCGCCGGTGCTCGGCCTCGGCTTCACGCTCAGGCTGGTGCGCGGGCTGGCCGAGGCGGCGGGCGGCCGGCTGGTGATCGAGGCGGACCGCATCGTGCTGATCCTGCCGGCGGTTGCAGGCGCGGCCGTTGCGTCCGAGCTGGAACAGCGCTGATCCTGCCTGATCGTGACTTGCCAGTCACGCCGCGCCTCCGCTATCGGCAGGGTTCCGGGCCGGGCCTGTAGCTCAATGGTTAGAGCTGGCCGCTCATAACGGCTAGGTTGGGGGTTCGAGTCCCTCCGGGCCTACCACCGGACGCTTGCGACAGGCGGGCGAAACGCGCATGAGGCGTGCGACCCTGTCTGATCGGTCCCGTGTCGGGGAGTAGCGCAGCCTGGTAGCGCATCTGCTTTGGGAGCAGAGGGTCGCAGGTTCGAATCCTGTCTCCCCGACCATTTTTTCAATCACTTAGCCTTACCCCTCCCGGTGCGGTTTACAGTCGGTTTACAGAGGTTGCGGCGGTGCGCTCGCCGAGCGTGCTGCCGGCGGCATAGCGCGCGCCTATCAACTTCGATCGGCTACAGGCAGTCGCGCCGGCGGTCCGGACGCGCTATCGCCGGGTGATGGATGCTCTTTCGGATCGCTGCCATGGGGTCCAGCCCGACGTCGAGCCGCATTGGCACCGCGCGGCGGACCTGCTTGTGGCGACGCTTGCCGGGCTGGGCGCGGGGGCGTGCGCGCCGGCGGTCGGCGATCCTTTTCCCGATCTGGCGCTGCCCGATGCGCGCGGACGGCTGGTCCGGCTGGCGGCGCTGCTGGGCGACGGGCCGGTCGTGCTCAGCTTCCACCGGGGGCTGTGGTGCCCATGGTGTGTGGCCGAACTCGACAGCTGGCGTGCCGCACGGCCCGCGCTCGATACGGCGGGTGCACGGCTGGTCGCGGTTACGCCCGAACTTGGCGGGCGCGCGGCCGACATGGCCGCACTGCTCGGCGAGGGCGGGGCCGTGCTGTGCGATGTCGATTTCGGGGCGACACTTGCGCTTGGCCTCGGCTTCTTCATCGGTGCCGATCTGATCGCCCGCTACCGGGCGGCCGGCATGGATCTGGATGCGCTTTACGGCGCGGCAAGCGGGATTCTGCCGATCCCGGCCACCTTCGTCATCGGCAGCGACGGCACTGTGCGTTTTGCCCATGTCGACCGCGATTTCCGGCGCCGCGCCGATCCGGCGGATGTGCTCGCCTCAATCGCCGCCCGAGGCTGAAAAGCACATCCTGTCATCGGCGATGGTCACCGGGCCTGGGTAATGGCGCGCGATCGCGGCCAGCCCCTCGTCCCGGCGCTGGAGCGCACGTTCCATATTGTGCGCAAGGATCAGCCGCCTGGCCATCAGCCGTGCGGCCGCCGCGCCAATGTCGGCCGGGGGGCGGTGCAGCCCGCGCGGCTGGCCCGGCCCCTCTGGGATCGCATGGTGCATGA
The DNA here is from genome assembly GCA_002291855.1 of Sphingomonas sp. UBA1000. Lineage (GTDB taxonomy): Bacteria > Pseudomonadota > Alphaproteobacteria > Sphingomonadales > Sphingomonadaceae > Sphingomonas_B. Next base: position 24,844 of record DBAW01000079.1, on the reverse strand, counting down.
CGAGCAGGTCGGGGCGGCTGCCGGCGAGCCGCGCGTCGAACGCTGAAGACAGCGCGCTCTGATCGCCGGCAAACACGATCATCCGTCCGCGCGCGCGGACCAGATAGGCAAGGGCTGGGACTGGCCCGTGGTGAACGGGAAGCGCCGAGAGCAGATAATCATCCTGCGCGATCAGCACCGTTTCCGTGCCCGTCGCGCTGTCAGCCGCTGGCACCTCGCGGATCGCAAGCCGCGGGGCCGGTCCGGCCAGCCAGTCGGATAGATAGGCGAACGCGCCATTTTCCCCGGCAAGCGACGCCATGTGCGCGCGCAGGCCGGGGAACACCCCGCTGCCGTCCGGCCCGAACAGCGTCAGCCGCGCCGGCGGATCGGCGAAGTTCGCGGTCTTGAGGATCGCGGCCAGATCCCCGGCATGATCGACGTGCAGATGGCTGATCGCGATCGCATCCAGACTGTCGGGGCGTACCCCGGCTTCGCCGAGACGCAGCACCGCGCCCGGCCCGGCATCGATCAGCAGCCTTGGCCGTCCATCGATCCGCACCAGATAGGATGGCCCGGCGCGCCCCTCGGCAATCGGGCCGCCGGACCCCAGAATCTCCACGCTAAGGCCCGGTCCGGCGCAGGCGAGCGCTGCCGCCATCAGAGTGGCCGGCAGCGGCATCAGGCGGCGGCCGTCCGCGCGGCCATGCGTTCGGTGCCGAGCAGATGGTCGAGCGACCATTCGCCGCCGCCGCGCGCAATCAGCGGCAGCAGCATCGCCGCCCAAGACAAATGGGTCGGCCAGGCATCGGGATAGACGAAGATCTGGATCGTCGCCGTCATCCCCAGCAGGCCGAGCGCGCCCAGACGGGTGAACAGGCCGAGCGCCAGCAGGATCGGGAACAGATGCTCGCAATAGGTGGCGGCATGCGCGGCGATGCCGGGCGGCACCAGCGGCAGGGCATATTCATATTCGAACAAAGTGTAGGTCGATTCCTTGATCGTCAGCAGCCCTTCGACCTTGGTGCGGCCGGACAGGAAGAACACCGCCGCCGCCCCCAGCCGCGCAACCAGCAGCCAGAGCGTGTCGGGAATATGGGTGAGCAGGGCAGCCAGCCGGGCATAGATGGTCATTCAGTCTCTCCGTGAACGGGAAGGAGCGCGCCGCGCGCGGCGAGCGTCGGCAACAGGGCCAGCGCGGCCGGGGGCAGCGCCGATGCCGCGCCGATCAGGGTGTTGCCGGCCCTGAGCGCTTCGAGCAGCGGCAGCGCATCGGAGGGCAGCGCCGTGACCTGCACCCCGGCATCGCTGCGGGTGACGAGCGCCAGTTCGCCATCGTCGGGAAATGCGGCGGGCCAGTCGGCACCCGGCTGATGCGCGGCCCAGAGCGTCGCGACCGGATGGGACGAGGCAAGCCAGCCGGTTGCGGGCGCGAGTGGCCAGCGCTGCGCGGGGCACGGCGGCTTTGGCAATGGCCGGGCATCGGCCGCGAACAGAGCCCGCACCACCAGCCATTCGACCCGTGCCATGTCGGCCAGCCATGGCCAGTCGGCAAGCGGACGGACCCGGGCGATGGTCGTCGCCAGCCCGCGACCGTAAAGGCACAAGCGCGGATCGGACGGCGGCTGGCGGCGGATGTGGCGCAGCGCCAGGGCGGCAAAGCCATCGCCACCGATCATCGACCGCACCACGGGATAATTGTCCTCAAGCGCCGTCCGCGCTGCCATCAGCGCGTTGTTGCGGTGAACGGCAATCGCGGCCGCCGCGCCACCGCGCGCGGGGACAAACGCCCCGGCCATGGGCAGCCCGAGCAGCGCGGCGAACCGTGCTTCGAACGCTGCCGCCTCAGGCCGCATATTGCCGTCCCCCCGCAGAATCCGCCGCCGCGAGCAGCGGGGCAAAGGCCTGCGCCTCGGCCAGCAGCGCGGCAAAGGGCGGCAGATCGGCATCGCGCTCGACCAGCACCGGCACCGGCCCGGTGCGGGCCAGCAGCCGTTCGGCAAGCGCGACGACTGCCGAGGCGACGGGGGCGTCATGGCTGTCGATCAGCAACCGGCCGCCGGCATCGGCGCTGTGACCGGCGACATGGATTTCCGCCACCGCCCCGGCCGGCATCGCATCGACCAAGGCTGCGGCGTCCAGCCCGAGATTGTGGGCGGACACATGGATGTTGTTGACGTCGATGAGCAGCCCGCAGCCGGTGCGCTCAACCAGCCCCGCCAGAAATGCGGCTTCGGGCATGTCGTGATCGCCCGGCAGGTCGGTCTCCGTGACGTAATGCGACGGGTTTTCGATCAGCAGCCGCCGACCCAGCGCCTGCTGCGCACGGTCGATATTGGCCGCCGTCAGCGCCAGCGCCGCCCGCGTGCGCGCAAAGGGCAGGAAATCGGGCACATGCCAGCGGCCGACACGCTGCCAGGCGAGATGATCGGACACCAGCACCGGCCCGACATCGTCGCACAGCCGCGCGAGCCGCCGCAGATGCCCGCGCGGGGCCGGCTCGTTGCCCGCCAGCGCCAGCCCGACCCCGTGCAGCGACACACGGTGCCGGGCGGCGACGTCGATCAGCGCCGCCCGGCGCGGCCCGCCGGGAACCATGAAATTCTCGGCATGCACCTCGAACCACATCCCGTCGGGCAGCAGCGGGTCGACATCACCGCGGGCGACAAGCGCCAGATGCGGCAGCCTCAGGCCAATGCCCGGGGCTGCGCGCATCGGTGCCGGATGCGGGCCGAACTGCGCCATCGCCGGTGCCGGTCAGGCCGGGGTCAGCGAGCCGGTGCCCTTGGGCGTCTTGATCTTGGTGCAGGTGCCGGCCGGCACCAGCTTCCACGCATTTTTCTGGTAATCGACCTTGGACGTGCCGGCGCAGCTGGTGCCGGCCCCGGCCGCACAGTCATTCTGGCCCGCCTTGGCCACGCCAAAGCATTTCTCCATCTTGGGCTTGTCCGGCGCGGCCTGGGCTGCGCTCGCGGCAAGGGCGGCGGCCAGCACCGGCAGGATCAGCTGGGAACGGTCAATCGTCATCGGGACACCCTGTCACCCGCCGCTCGCCAGCATGGGGCGCAGCCGCCCGGCAAAGCGGGCGGCTGCGCGGGGCCGACGGGGAGAGGCGGGGCAATAAGCGCCGGCACCGCCCCTTGTCCGCGCCGGCCCGCCATCCGGTTACACGCGCCGCGCCTGTAACCGCGTGCAGCGTGCCACCGAATATCGGGGTGCCGGGCCATGACAGGCCCGGCGCGAGACCGATGGCCCGCCGGGCCGATCCGAGGAGATGACAATGCTTGCCACCCGCATCACGCTTGCCACCGCTGCCGCCACCGTGGCGCTGGCGGGAGCTGCTGCCGCCCAGGCCCAGCACAAGGCCGCCGACGACGAAAAGGTCGTCCATTGCTATGGCATCAACAGCTGCAAGGGCTCGTCCGACTGCGCGACCGCCAGCAGCTCGTGCAAGGGCCAGAACTCGTGCAAGGGGCAGGGCTTCAAGGCGATGACCGTCAAGGCGTGCAAGGCTGCCGGCGGCCGGCTGACCGAGAAATAATCCCCGCCTCCCGGGGCCGCATGGCACCGGGAACCGACGTCCAGGGGCCGGCCCTGCCGGCCCCGCTTCGAGGGGACATGTCGTGCCAGCCCTGACCGCGATCCCCGCGCCGGCGGCCAGCCTTTACGGCCTCGGGCTGCGCCGGCCGCATCACGACGCCTTCATGGCCGGCACGGTGCCGGTCGATTTCGTCGAGGTGATCTCGGAAAACTTCATGGTCGATGGCGGCCGGCCCGCGCATGTGCTGCGCACCGTGCGCGCGCATCATGATGTCGCGCTGCATGGCGTGTCGATGTCGCTTGGCTCGGTCGATGGCCCCGATCCGGCCTATCTCGCCCGGCTGAAAAGGCTGGCGGACGAAATCGCGCCGATCTGGATTTCGGATCATCTGGCCTGGACGGGGATTGGCGGCTTCAACAGCCATGATCTGCTGCCGCTGCCCCATACCGCCGAAGCGCTGGACGTTGTTGCCGCCAATGTCCTGCGCGCGCAGGACGTGCTTGGCCGTCCGCTGCTGATCGAAAACCCGTCCACCTATCTGGCTTTTGCCGATGACGAGATGCCGGAATGGGCGTTTCTGGCGGCGCTTGTGCGCCGCACCGGCTGTGGCCTGCTGCTCGATGTGAACAACATCCATGTGTCCGCGCACAATCACGGGCTGGACCCTGCCGACTGGCTGGACGGGCTGCCCTGGGCTGCGGTGAGGCAGATCCATCTCGCCGGGCCGAGCGCCGGGCCCGACGGGCTGCTGATCGACACCCATGACCATCCGGTGCCCGATCCGGTCTGGGCGCTTTATGCCGAAATCCGCCGCCGCGCCGGGCCGGTGGCGGTTATGATCGAGCGCGATGACGACATCCCGCCGCTCGCCGATCTGCTCGCCGAGCTTGACCGGGCAAGGCTGCCCGACCGGGTGGCGGTTCCGGCTGTAGCAGTTCCGGCTGGGGGAATCCGGCCATGACCGGGCTGGCCGCGCTGCAACGCCGCTTTCAGGCCGGGCTGATCGCCGGCGACCTGTCGGGCCTTGCCGGACTGGTGCGGGCGCCGGCTGGCCTTGCCGTCCATGCCCATGCGGCGCGTGCGATGCTGGTCGATGCGCTGGCCGACAATCATCCCAAGACGCTGCACTGGCTGGGCGGGGAGAGCTTTACTGCCCTTGCGCTCGATTATGTTGCGCTCACCCCGTCAAGCAGCTGGACGCTGGCGGACTATGGCGCGGATTTCGCCGAATATCTGGCGCGGACCTGCGCCGGCGATCCCGAAGTCGCCGAGCTTGCGGCGCTCGACTGGGCGCTCCGGTGCGCGTTCGCCGCTGCCGATCCGCCACCGGGCGACTGGGCACGGGCACCGGGCCTGAACTGGGACGGACTGCGCCTCGCGCTCGCCCCCGGCGCGGCGCTGTGTCGCCTGACCACCAATGCCGACGAGATCTGGGCCGCCATTCCGGACCATCCGGTCGCTCCCCGGCTGCTGGCCGGCACGGTCACGGTGCTGGTCTGGCGCGACGCGCTTGAACCGGTGTTCCGCCGCCTCGCCGACAGCGAAGCCGGATTGCTCCGCCGGCTTTCCACCGGGGCCGCGTTCGGCGCTGCCTGCGACGCCTGCGGCGCGGATGCCGATCGGATCGGCCAGTGGCTGGCGGCCTGGCTCAGGGCCGGGCTGGTCGTTCCGCGCGTCTGATCCGCGCCAGCACCGCACAGCCGAGGATCGACAGGTTCATCACCGCAAAGCCGAGGATCGCGCTCACCGCCCCGGCCGGTGCCGCGCCGAGCAGCAGCGCATCATTGCCGCCCGGCAACAGCCTGGCACCAAGCATCATCAGCGCCCCGCCGATCACGCTGCGCCCGGCCGCATCCCAGCCCTGCCAACAGGCCCTGAGACGCCCGGTCAGCCAGCCCGATACCAGCGCGCCCGCCAGCGTCGCGACCAAGGCTGCCCCGGCCGGCCCGGGCAGATGTGCCATGCCCGCGATCAGGCCCGTGACCGCTTCGCGTTCGACCTCGACCCAGGTCCAGCCGGGCAGGGCGACGAACAACAGCCCGCCCGCCAGACCCATTGCCGTCATCAGGCCGAACAGCCGCGCGCCATCCGGGCGCGGCAGCAGCCATGCGGCCGTCGCGGCCGCCATCAGCCCGCCCGCGGCCACCAGCATCAGGCCGGTGCTGCCGGGCATCCCGAACATGCCGGGCGGCGGCACGACGCGCCATCCCAGCAAGCAACCGGCCAAGTCGCCGATCAGCACCCCCAGCGGCAGCGCCACCAGATGTGCCTCGCCATTGCCCAGTCGCCACAGCGAACCGATCAGACATGCGCCGTTGACGAACGCACCAACGCCCAGCAGCACGCCGCCGCCGATCAGCGCCGGGCCGATCGGTGCGCTGCCGGGCAGTTGGCCGCCGCGGCCGAGCGTCCATGCCAGCGGCAGGCAGACAAGCGTTGCCGCCGCCATCGCGGTCGCAAAGCCGATCATCAGCCGCGCGTCGCGCCGGTCGAGCCACTGGGTCATGGCGACGACGCCGCAGGTGCCGCCGCGATGGGCGGCAAAGCCGATCACAAAGGCGGCGGCAAGGCAGGCAAGGGGAACGGGCCAGGCCGGGACGGTCATCATGCCTGTCCATCCGGCAACTGGGTGATGATGCGCGCCGCCCGGTCGAAGGTCAGATAGCTCCACAGCCAGTTCGCCCCGACGACGAACCGGTTGCGGAACCCCGCCAGCGCCCAGACATGGATCGCGCACCACAGCAGCCAGGCAAGATGCCCGGTCAGCCGCGCACGGCCAAGATCGGCGACGGCATGCGACCGGCCGATGGTCGCCATGCTGCCGGCATGGCGGTAGCGGAAAGCGGGCACCGGCCGGCCGTGCCGCCGGGCCAGGATCGTGCGGCCGACATGGCGGCCCATCTGGGTCGCCGCCGGGGCGACACCGGGCACGGGGCGTCCGTCGGGGCCGGGCACCGCCGCCGTGTCGCCGATCACGAAGATGTCGGGATCGTCGGGTAGCGCGAGATCGGGGCCCGTCAGCACCCGGCCGCCGGCATCTGCTGCGGCCCCCAGCCATGATGCCGCCGGGGATGCCGCGACGCCTGCCGCCCACACGATTACCACGGCGTCCAGCCGGTCGTCGCCTGCCATGATCGTGCCGGGGCCGATGTCGGTGACCTTGGTGTTCAGCCGGACCTCGACGCCAAGCCCGGCCAGCGCGGCACCGGCCGCCGCCGACAGCGAGGGCGGAAATGACTGGAGCAGCCGCGCCCCGCCATCGATTAGGATCACGCGGACACAGCGGCGGGTGATGTGCGGAAAGTCGCGTTCGGCGGCATGGCGGGCCAGTTCGGCGATGGCACCGGCAAGCTCGACGCCGGTCGGGCCGCCGCCCACGACGACAAAGGTCAGATGCTCGGCGCGGGTCTCGCGCGATTCCGCCCGCATCGTTTCCGCCCGCTCCAGCGCCAGCAGCAGCGCGCGGCGCAACCTGATCGCATCGTCGATGGTCTTGATCCCCGGCGCATGTTCGGCCCAGCCCGGCTGGCCGAAATAGCCGTGGCGGGCACCTGTCGCGACGATGAGCGTGCTGAACCGCAGTCGGGCACCGCTCGCCAGTTGGACGGCGCGGGCTGCCCGGTCGACGCCGATGACCTCGTCCATCACCACGCTGACCGACGGCCAGCGGCGCAGGATCGTGCGGATGGGGGCGGCAATATCGGCCGGCGACAGGCCTGCCGTTGCGACCTGATAGAGCAGCGGCTGGAACAGATGGTGGTTTTGCCGGTCGACCAGGATCGTCGGGATGCCCGCCCGGCCGAGTACGCGGGCCGCGGCAAGCCCGGCAAAGCCGCCGCCGATGATGACGACAGGGGCGGCTGGTTCATGCATCGCTGACATGCCCGGTCATTCGCGCGGGTCATGCCCGGCGTTACAGATCCGCCGGCAATCTGCCGCTGGCCATGGCGCGCCCGGCCCCGTTATGGATGCGCGCTGATGCGACCCATTGCCCCGCGTCTGGCCGCCGAAGCCGCCCGCCTGCATGGCTATGCCCAGGCCTATGATGCGCTGGTCGCCCGGCTGAACGGGCTGGGTGCCGGGCGTCGCGCGCCGCGTGTGGGGCAGCGTTTTCCGGGCTTTGCCCTGCCCGATGCAACCGGCCGCTTTCACAGCCTTGCCGGGCTGCTCGCCGGGCAGGAGGCGCTGGTGCTGAGCTTTCATCGCGGTATCTGGTGTCCATGGTGCCGCGTCGAAAGCCGGGGCTGGGCAGAGGCAGCGCCCCGGCTGGCCGATGCGGGTGCCCGGCTGGTGACCATTTCGGCCGAATTGGGCGGGCGGGCCGGATCGATCGCGGACCGGGCCGGCGCGCTTGGGCTGTGCGACGTCGATCTCGGCTTGTGTCTGGCACTCGGCCTCGCGATCGCGCTGCCCGCCGACCTGGCGGCCCATTATGCCCGCGGCGGCGACGATCTGGCGGCGATGACCGGGGGCAGCGGCAGGCTGTTGCCGATCCCGGCCACCTTCCTGCTCGACCGGACTGGAACCGTCCGCTTCGCCTTTGCCGATCCCGATTTCCGCCGTCGGGCCGAACCGGGCGACGTGCTCGACGTCCTCGCCCGGCGCTGAGCGCGTTTCAGCCCGGCCCGCCCGTCCACGCCCGGGCGCGGCTGGCGCGCACGAAGCTGTCGGCGGCGAGGCTGCGGCGACGCCCGGCAATGCCGGCCAGCACCACTTCGGCCGAAATCTCCGCGCCCTCGACCCGGATGCCGCGGACATGCGCTTCACCGGGGTCGGGCATGAAACCGGTGCCCAGCCCCGCTGCGATCAGCCGCCGCAGCTGCGCCCCGTCGCGCGCCATGTGGCGGAAGCCGAGGTCAAGGCCCACAATCTCCGCCCGTGCCCTGAGCGCCGCCACGCCTTCGCAGTCATGGTCGATCAGCGGTTCCCCGACCAGCGCGTCGAGCGTGATGCTGTCCCGCGCGGCAAGCGCGTGGTCGGACCGCACGACCATCCGGTAATCATGGGCAAACAGCCGCCACGCCTCGAACCGCTCGGGCGCATCGGCGGGCGCCTCGACAATCATCAGGTCAAGCGTTCCGGCCATCGCCTGGGCGACAAGTTCCCGGCTGGTGCCGCCGACGATGTTGAGCTGAAGCCCCGGCATGGCCTCCGCCAGATCGGCGAGCACCGCATCGAGCGTTGCCGATTCGACCAGCGAGCAGACACCGAGGTTGAGCGGTGCGACCTGGCCCTTGCCAAAGCCGCGCGCCAGCATCTTTGCAGCCTCGGCGGCCTCGTAGGTGCGGGAGAGGTGGGGCAGCATCAGCCGGCCAAGCTCAGTCAGATGGGTGCGAGCCCGTTCGCGGCGGAACAGCGGCCCGCCCAGCTCCTCCTCCAGCTTCTGGATGGCGCGGGTCAGCGAGGGCTGCGCAACGCGGCATTCCTCCGCCGCGCGGGTGAAGTTCAGCAGCCGCGCCGCCGACAGGAAATACCTGATCTGATGCATTTCCATCGGCGCAGGATAGCAGCGCATCGACGCCCGGCAAGACCTGTTGCGTAACTGGTGCCATTAGCACGCACCCTCGAACCGATAGCACATCCCTATCAAAAACATGCGCCCGGCATGGCTGTGCCCTCTCGCCCGCGCCCGGCAGACTGGCCTGTGGGTGTGAGGAGGGACAAAAGTCATGACAGTCAACGACTTGGGGGAGCGCCGCCGCGCGTCGGCTGCCCGCGCGACGGACCGGGGCTGGTCCGATCTGATGGCACGGGGACGCGCGGGCGACCGGCGTGCTTATGACCGCCTGCTCAGCGAACTCCGGCCCTGGCTGTGCCGCTATTTCGCCCGGCGGCTACCGGCAATGCATGTCGACGATGCGGTGCAGGAAACGCTGATCGCCGTGCACAACCGCCGCCATGATTTCGATGTCACGCTGCCGTTCCATCCCTGGCTGGCGGCCATCGCGCGGTTCAAATGGGTCGACCGGCTGCGGATGATGGAGCGCGAACAGGCCGCTCCTGAGGCCGAACCCGTGACCGCCAGCCATGAAATCGACGTCGTCAGCTGCCATGTCGTCGGCCGCCTGCTCGGCGGGCTGCGGCCTGCCCAGGCGGAGGCAATCCGGCTGGTCAAGATGAACGGCCTGTCGATCATCGAGGCATCGGCGCAGACCGGCCAATCGCAGTCGCTGGTCAAGGTCAACATCCATCGCGGCATGAAAAGGCTGGCCGGGCTGCTGGTCGCGCCGGGGCCGGTGCTGGCGGATGCTGTTGCCGGCGATTGACTGGCCTCTTCCGGTTGTCAGCAGCTGAGCAGCGGGGTGAGCCGTCCGGCCAGATCATCCGCGCCCGTCCCGACGATCAGGTGCAGGCTGCCGCCCATTGCGGCCGCGCCGCGAATGCCGAGATTGCCCAGCTCCACCATCGCTCCGGGGCGGGCGAGCAGCTGGTCCGCCGGACCGGTGCTGTCCAGCACCAGCCGGGTGTCGCGGGCAGCAACCGCGGCAATGCCGAGCGGACGCAGCCATGCCGCCAGCGCATGGGCATCGATGGCCGAGCGGACGGGTGGATCGGCGGCCGGCGGGATGGCGGCCAAAGGCTGGGCATCCTGCGTCGCCGGGCGCGCGGCGGAGGCGGCGAGCCGGCGGATCTCGCCCGCCAGCCGGTCGGCGGTCGGGCCGATCACGACCTGCACCGCATCGCCGCCGGGGCGGAACACGCCGCGCGCGCCGAGACGCTTGAGCGCTGCCTCATCGACCAGTGCCGGATCGACGACGCGCAGCCGCAGCCGCGTCGTGCAGGCGTCGATGATGCTGAGATTGGCTCGCCCGCCAAGCGCGGCGGCAAAGCGCGCGGCGACCGGCAGCGCGTCGTCCGCGCCGGATGCGTCCGCTGTCACCGCATCATCGGCAGCGTCGCGGCCGGGCGTCTTCAGGTCGAACCGGCGGATGCACCAGCTGAACGCGGCGTAATAGACGAACGCATATGCCGCCCCGACCGGCAGCAGCAGCAGCGGCCGGGTCGCAAGGCCAAAGCCCAGCACATAATCGAACAGCCCGGCGGAAAAGCCGAAGCCCAGCCGCACGCCCAGCGCATCCATCAGCGCCATTGCCAGCCCGGTCAGCACCGCGTGCAGCGCATAAAGCGCGGGGGCGAGGAACATGAAGCTGAACTCGATCGGCTCGGTCACCCCGGTCAGGAAGCTGGTCGCGCCGAGGCTGAACAGCATCCCGCCGACCGTGCGGCGCTTGTCCGGGTGGGCGGCACGATACATGGCGAAACACGCGGCTGGCAGGCCGAACATCATCACCGGGAAAAAGCCGCTCATGAACGCGCCGGCGGCAGGATCGCCGGCGAAGAAGCGTTTGAGGTCGCCGGTTGCACCGCCGAAATCGCCGAGGATGAACCAGGCGATGTTGTTGAGGATGTGGTGCAGCCCGGTGACGATCAGCAGCCGGTTGAGCGCGCCATAGACGAACAGCCCTGCCGGCCCGGCCTCGACTGCCCGGCGGCTGAGCGTATCGACCCCGGCCGACAGCAGCGGAAAGCCCAGCCCGAACACCAGCGCGATCCCCAGTCCGGCCAGCCCGGCGGCAATCGGCACAAACCGCCGCCCGCCGAAAAATGCCAGATAATCGGGCATGCGGATGTCGGCATAAAGATTGTAGAGCTGGCCGGCGATCAGCCCCGAGACGATACCCGCCGGTACGCTGAGCCGTGCGATCTGGCCGTCGCGCCAGGCGGCGGTCAGCGCGGCGCGGACATCGTCGCCAGCGCCCGCCCCGATCCCCGGCGGGACGGCGAGCAGCACCTTGGCCCCTTCGGTTGCAACCAGATAGGCGACCGCGCCGGCCAGCCCGGCCGCGCCATGGTTTTCGCGCGCCAGCCCGACCGCGACGCCGATGCCGAACAACAGCCCGAGATGGCCGAAAATCGCATTTCCCGCCGCCGCGATGAACGGCAGGTCGAACAGATCGGGCTGGCCGAGGCGCAGCAGCAGCCCGGCGACGGGCAGCACGGCGATCGGCAGCATCAGTGCGCGACCCAGCGGTTGCAGGCGGGCGAGCAAGGCGCTCATCGGGCGAACTCCTGAGCAAGGGCGCGGACGGCGCGGGCATCGGGCAGGGCGATTGCTGCCTGCGCCAGCGCGCGGCAGCCTGGCAGGTCCAGCATCCGCACCCGCGCCTTGATTGAGGCGATCTGATCGATGGCGACCGACAGCTCGGTCACGCCCAGCCCGATCAGCAAGGGCGTTGCCAGCGGATCGGAGGCCATGCCGCCGCACACGCCGATCCAGCGGCCATGCCGGGCCGCGCCCTCAGCGGCCAGACCGACCAGACGCAGCACGGCGGGGTGCAGGGCATCGACGCGCGCGGCGGTCGCCGGATTGCCCCGGTCGCAGGCCAGCGCATATTGGGTCAGGTCGTTGCTGCCGATCGACAGGAAATCGGCCTCGCGCGCAATCGCATCGGCCCCGAGCGCGGCGGCCGGCGTTTCGACCATGACGCCGAGCGGGGTCGGGCGGTCGATGCCCAGCAACGCCTCGGCATGGCGCAGCCGCGCCCGCACCGCCGCCAGTTCGGCGGGTTCTATCACCATCGGCACCATGATCCGCCGCTGCGCCGCGGGCACGCCGGTCAGGATCGCGCGCAGCTGGGTGTCGAGCAGATCCTGCCGCTCAAGGTTGAGCCGCACGCCGCGCAGGCCAAGGGCGGGGTTCTCCTCCGCCGCCATCGGCAGATAGGGGGCGGGCTTGTCGCCGCCGATGTCGAAGGTGCGCACGATCAGCGGCCGGTCGGCCAGCGCGGTGGCGATCTCGCCATAGATGCGCGCCTGTTCGGCCTCGCCGGGCGCATCGGCGCGGTCGAGGAACAGGAATTCGGTGCGCAGCAGCCCGCAGCCTTCCGCGCCGCTTGCCACCGCGCGCCCGGCCTCGGCCACCGATCCCAGATTGGCGAACAGCTCGATATGGGTGCCGTCGCGCGTCACCGCCGGGCGATGCGCCTCGGCCCGCGCCTCGGCCCGGGCGGCACGCGCGGCGGCCAGCCGCTGGGCGGCCTGATCCAGCCGCAGCTGATCGGGCGCGCTGTCCAGCCCGGTTTCGGCATCGAGGATGAGCGGCTGCCCCTCGGCGATGTCGAGCACATCGGGGCCGAGTGCGACCAGCATCGGCACCCCGGCGGCGGCGGCCAGGATCGTGACATGCGCGGTCGGCCCGCCCCGGGCAAGCGCGACGCCCGCCAGCCGGTCAAGGTCGAGCGCCTGAAACTCGCTGGGCAGCAGGTCGTCGGCGATCAGGATCGCGGCGCGGGGCAGGGGGGCAGCCGGTGCTTCCGCGCACACCAGTTCGGCGATCACCTGCCGTTCGATATCGGCAAGATCGTCGATCCGCTCGATCAGCAGCGCGTCGCCGGTGGCAGCGAGCGCGGCCTGACAGTCGCGCACCGCGCGCCGCCAGGCAAAGGCGGCGCTTGCCCCCGCATCGATGGACTCGGCCGCGGCAGCGGCCAGTTCGGGGTCGTCGACCAGCGCGCGATGGGCGCGCGCGATCTCCGCCATCGGCCCGCGTCCGGGCGCGTCCAGCCGGGTGGCGACGGCGGCGCGCGCGCGGGTGAGCGCTGCATGTTCCGCAGGTGCCGGGCCGCCGGTCTCGGGCACTGCCAGTTCCGCGCGCCGGAACCGGGCGGCGACGCCGATGGCAAGGCCCGGCGCCGCCGTGACGCCGAGGATCAGGTCCCCCGCGCGCCGCGATGCGGCGCTGCCGGGGATCGGGGTCGGCCCACGCGGCGGCGGGGTCGCATGGTCGGCGGCTTCGCCCATGCCGCTGGCGATCAGCGCACACAGCGCGTCGGCCGCCGCTTCGGCATCGGGGCCACGCGCCTCGATGGTCAGGCGGTCGCCATGCCGCGCCGCCAGGGTGAGCAGCGCGACCGTGCTGCGCGCGCTCGCCCGGCGCGTGCCGGCCAGGATCGCGACCTCGGCCGCGTAGGGGCGCAGCAACGCGACGATTCGCGCCGCCGGGCGCGCATGGATGCCATTCGCCATCGCCAGCACCAGCTCACGCTGCGCGGGCGGGCCAGCGGGTTCGGCCGGCGCGGGATCCGGGGCAGTGGCACCGCGCGCCAGATGACCGATCGGCGTTCCCGCCGTCACCAGCCGTCCCGGGCGGTCGATCACCAGCCGGTCGCCGTCGCCGATCACGACCATCGGGGTGACGACCGACCGCGCGGCGCGGGCAACCCGGTCGAGATCGAAGCGGATGAGCGGATCGCCAGCCGCAAGCTGCGCTCCCTCCGCCACCTGCGGCGCAAACCCCGCCCCGCCCAGCGCCACCGTGTCGAGACCGATATGGATGAGCAGGGTGACCCCGTTTTCTGCCTCCAGCGTCACCGAATGGCCGGTGCGGGCGACGGCCACCACCCGTCCGGCGCAGGGCGCGCTGACCAGCCCGTCGAGCGGGTCGATGGCGACGCCCGGCCCCATCGATCCGCTGGCAAACACCGGATCGGCAACCTCGTCGAGCGGCATCAGCCAGCCGCTGACGGGGGCGAGAAAATCTGTCACTTGATCAGTCTCACTTGCTCGATCGCCCAGAGCGGGTCCGGCCCATGGGCGGTATAGGTCAGGCACAGGCTTGCCGTGTCCGGCAGCGGCGGCAGCGGCGCGGTCAGCACCGTCACGCCGGGATTGGCAGTGGCGGGCTCAAGCGGCAGCCGGGCGACCGGTTCCGCATCACAGCCGCCCGCGCGCACCTCGACCTCGCCGGCCGGGGTTGTCGGCGGGCGGAAGCGGATGGTGGCGCGGTCGGCCCCGACCTGGAAGTTGAACGGCAGCTGCCCGACATGGACAGCAATCGCCCGCGCCCCCCTGATCGGGGCATCGTCCCACACCCAGCAGGGATCGAGAATGTCGATCAGGAACCGCGCCCGCGCGCCATCGGCCGGATAATCATCCTCGAGGTAAAGCGGCAGCCGGGCGGAACAGCTGCGCAGGCCGGTGCTCATCACCCGGTCCGGCGCATCGGAAGCGGCGGGCGGACGCAAAGCGGTGTCGGCGGCAACAAGGCCGAGCGGGGCCATGCGCGCAAGCTGCGGCGCGAGGCGCGCGAGAAAGCCCGGATAATCGGCCCCGCCCGCCCAGCCGATTTCGGCGACCGCCATCGCGCGCGGAAACGCCATCCACGCCACCCGCGCTTCGGTGCGGATATGTTCGGTCCACAGCTGCCCCTGCAACCCGCGCAGATGCCGGCGCAGCGCCGCGCCCGGCCGGTTGCCGAGCGGCTGCACGGCCAGCACAGTTGCCAGATCCTGCACCTTGCCGCGCCCCGGCGGCTCGTCCGGGTCCGCGCCCTGACGATGGTCGAAATAGAGCACCGGCGCGGCGGCCAGAATCGTGTCATGGCCGCGTGCGGCGGCCCGTTCGGACCCTTCGCGCCCGCGCCAGGACATGACGATGGCGTCGCCGGGCAGGCGGGCGTCCAGAATCTCGTCCCAGCCGATCAGCCTGCGGCCATGGCGGGCGAGAAACCGGCCGATGCGGCCGATCATCCAGTTCTGCAGCCCCGCTTCGTCGCCGACGCCAAGGTCGCGGATGCGTTGCTGCACATGCGGATCGGCACGCCACTGATCCTTGACCGCTTCATCCCCGCCGACATGGATCTCGCGCGACGGGAACAGCGCGATCACCTCGGCAAACACATCCTCGAGAAAGGCGATGGTCCGTTCATCGGGCGCGTAGAGCCAGGGGAAGACACCCCAATGCGACTCGATGCCGGGCGGCAGCGGCACGCCCATGCCCAGTTCCGGATAGGCGCGCAGCGCCGACAGTGCATGGCCGGGCAGTTCGATCTCCGGCACCACGGTGACGCCCCGCGCGGCGGCAAAGGCGACGATCTCGCGCACCTCGTCCTGCGTGTAATGGCCGGCGACGGGGGGCAGGGGCGGCGCACCCGGCGCGGTCGCGGGCTGGCGGGTGCCGCCGATCCCGGTCAGGCGCGGATATTTGCGGATTTCCAGCCGCCAGCCCTGATCGTCGACCAGATGCCAGTGAAAGCGGTTGAGCTTGTTGACCGCCATCCATTCGATGAAGCGGCGGATAAAGGCCGGCGATTGGGGATGGCGGGCAGAATCGAGCATCATCCCGCGCCAGCCGAAGCGCGGCCGGTCGTCGATGCGCGCCGCCGGCACTTCGCCGGTGCGCCCCGGCCGGGTCGCCAGCTGCCACAAGGTGACGGCCCCGTAATACAGCCCGGCCCGGTCGCCGCCGGTCACCGTCACGCCGCGCGGCGTGATCCGCAGCCGATAGGCCTCGGGCGGCAGCGCCGGATCGCGGCGGAAACGGATTGCGGGACCGGCGTCGTCGCCCGCCATTCGCGTGGCAAGCGCGATGCCGGTCGTGCGCTGCATCAGATCGGCAAAGGCCGTCACCGCATCGGCATCGCCGGTCAGCGGTGTTGCGGCGGAGACAAAAAAACTGCCGCTATCGACCCGCATCCGGGCCGGTTGCGGCAGCAGGTGGAAAGACTCCGCCGCCGCCGGGGCCGCCAGCCCGATCAGGGCGGCGACCACGGCCTTGGCGACCGGACGGATCATGGGACCGGGCATCGGGGGCCTCAGTAGCGGACACGCACCCCGGCATAGAAGATCCGGCCATTGTCATACAGGGCGCGGAACCGGTCGGTGGTTCCGGCATATTGGAAGATCTTGGTGTTGGTCAGGTTGACCGCATCAGCCGTCAGCGAGACATTGTCGGTCAGCTTGTAGCTGATCGAGGCGTCGAGCGTGTCGGTCGCCGCCTGATTGAGCGGCGAGGCGCGGTCGATATTGATGAAGAAGGCCGAGCGGTAATTGTAGGACAGTCGCGCCGACAGCCGGTCATTTTCGTAATAACCTGTCAGGTTGAGCGCATGCTTGGAGTTGCCGGGGATCGGATCGCCCGTTTCCGACTGGGCATCGGAATAGGTGTAGTTGACCACCGCGCCGAAGCCGCCCCAGATCGGCCGCGACACTTGCAGTTCAAAGCCCTTGTTGGTGCCGCCTGCACCGTTGGACCGCCGGTTGATGTCGAACAGGCAGTTGTAAAGCTGCTGGCCGGCATTGATCAGCGTGCAGCGCGACAGGTTGGGCGTGCCGGTCTGCACCGGGAAACGTTCCTGCACGGTGCGGTTGACGATGTAGGACTGGATGTCGCGGTAATAGAGTGCGGCCGCCACGATGGTGTCGCGGTCCGGATACCATTCGACGCTCAGATCGGCGCCATTGGCGCGATAGGGGCGGACATTGGGGTCGCCACCATCGCCGGTGAGCGCACCGGGGTTGAGGCTGACGCGCGGGACGATGTCGGTATAGTCCGGGCGCGTGACCGTGCGGCCGGCGGCCACGCGGACGACCACGGTCGGGCTGACATCGAACGCCAGGTTCACGCTCGGCAGGATGTCGGTATAGGACTGGTCGATCTCGACCGGCAGATAGGTGCCGAACGGATTGGCGATCGCGCCAGGGGTGTTGGCTGGCACACCGAGCAGATTGCCGCGCGAAATCTGGTCGGTGCGGATGATGCGCACGCCGAAGTTCCCGCGCACCTTTTCGCCCTCGCCGCCGATCTTGGCCATCACATAGCCACCATAGGTGCGCTCGGTGATCGAGTAATTCTCCGGCGGGTTGATCACCCGTTCGCGCACCGAAGCCGGCTGGCCATTGAGGATCGAGCGCAGCTTTGCCCGGTCGACCGCGAAATAGCTGGTGAGCGTGCCGGGCAGGGCGATGTTGCGGAGGAAATCATCGGGCAGTCTGCCGCCGGCAAAGCTGGCCGAGGTGCAGGGCGCACCGCCGCAGCCCTGGCTGCTCAGCGGAATGAAGAAGCCGCCGAACGTGGTCGCAAGGAACCGCGCCTCGCGCAGATGGTCGGTATATTTGCCGCCGAACTTGAGCGCCGTGATCGGCCCCCAGTCGACGTCCTTTTCAAGGTCGGCGTAGAAATAGGTTTCTTCGTCGATATTGTCGATCTTGTGCAGTGACGCGAAGTCGAAAATCAGATCGGCCGGCCGGTTGGGATCGATGCCGGTAAAGCGCACCTGCGGCACGCGGCCGGTGATGTCGAAGGTGAAGGCGCCGGGGGCCGCCCCTTCGTAAAAGGGCTGGGAGTTGGTTGCGCCCTTGGCACGGGTATAGCCGCCCTTCAGGTGCAGCCGCGCGGTGTCGCCGACCTGCCAGGTCACGTCCAGATCGCCCGACCAGGTATCGGCAAAGGCATCGCGGTCGATCACGTCGTAAACGGCCGCACGGCCGCCCGGCGTCGAGGTCACGGTGCCGCGCACGACGGTGCCGTTGGCGACCGTCGGGTTGGTGAGCGTGCCGCCGCCGCCCAGCGCGTTCGACGTCCAGGCGAGGTAATTGGCGTTCACATTGTCGGCGTTGAAGCGCGAATACAGCCCGGTCGCGATGATCTCGAGATCGTCGGACGGCTTGAACTGTAGTTCGATATTGCCGCCATAACGCTCGCGCGTCTGCTGGAACAGCGCCGACCCGATCAGCGCTGGGATCTCCGCAGTCTGGCCGCCGACGGTTACGTCCTGATAGCCGAGCACCTCGACGCCGTCGCGGCGGATCTGGCGCTTCTGATAGACCGCGCCGACCAGGATGCCGAACGTCTCGTCGGCATTTTTCCAGCTGACCATGCCCGAGGCCTGCGGATCGACCTTGCCCGAACGCTCGGTATAGACTGCCTGTGCCGAGGCCGAGACCGTCCAGCGGTCAAGATCGAGCGGGCGGCGGGTGTTGACGTTGATCGTGCCGCCGATGCCGCCTTCCTCGATATCGGCCTGCGGGCTTTTGAACACTTCGAGCTTGCCGACGATTTCCGACGGCAGCGTCAGATAGTTGAACGAGCGGGTCGCCGACAGCTGGTCGAGGATGAACCAGTCGGCGGTGGCGATGCCATGGCCGTTTACCAGCGTCTTGGTGAGGTTGGGCGCGGTGCCGCGCAGCGAGACGCGCTCGCCCTCGCCAAACTCGCGGTTGATCACGATGCCGGGCACGCGCTGCAGCGCTTCGGCGACATTCTTGTCGGGAAACTTGCCGATATCCTCGGCCGACAGAACGTCGGCGACCATGTCGGTCAGCCGCTTGGCCTGAAGCGACTGGGCGATCGAGCTGCGAAAGCCCTGAACGATGATGTCATCGCCGGTCTGGGTGTCGCCATTCTGGGC